>JANOKE010000586.1:0-5907 GCA_031419135.1 Gemmatimonadaceae bacterium | reverse complement strand
CGGCTGCCGGAGACCTTCGCGGATTCGTGCGCAACGAGGCCAGCCGCGTGATCATCGATGTGGAGGGCGAGCGGTCCGGCGTGGATGCGTTCTGCGTGGCCCTCACGGCCGCTCCACCGGCGCTGTCGGCCATATCGTCGGTGCGGGTCACGTCGGCGCCACCCACGTCATGCGACACATTCCGAATTGCGCCCAGCATCACCCGTGCCGATGTCTCACGCGATACCGGCCTCCGTGATGCGACGCGGGAGTCGGTATCCGTGATCCCCCCCGACGTGGCCACCTGCGACGCGTGTCTCGCCGAGTTGTGGGATGCGGGCAATCGTCGATATGGTCATCCGTTTATTACCTGCACCGACTGTGGCCCGCGATTCACGATCCTGCGCGAGGCGCCTTATGATCGTGAGCGCACCACCATGGGAGTCTTTCCGTGCTGTGCAGGTTGCGAGCGTGAGTATCACGATACGCGTGACCGTCGTTTTCACGCCGAAGCCATTGCCTGTCCAGACTGTGGTCCGACACTGGTTGCGCGCGCGATTTCAGGCGATATCGATGCGCGAGCCGACGCGCGCGACCAAGGCGCCGCCGCGCTTGCCAGGGCCATCGCGGTGCTGCGCGCTGGCGGCATCGTCGCGCTCAAGGCGCTCGGCGGGTTCCACCTGGCGTGCGACGCCACCGACGCTCGCGTGGTGGAGCGCTTGCGTCGTCGCAAGCGTCGTCCGGTCAAACCGTTCGCCGTGATGGTGCGCGATGTGCGTGCGGCACAAGTGCTGTGTGACGTGTCGACCGTCGAGCTCGCGGCGCTCACGTCATCGGCGCGGCCGGTAGTGCTGCTCACTCGGCACGCTGCGACGCCCCTTGCCGACAACGTAGCTCCCGGGAACGCCAGTCTTGGTGTGATGCTCCCGTCAACACCGTTGCACCATCTTTTGCTGGCCGCTGTCGACTGTCCACTGATCATGACCAGTGGCAATCGCCGCGGCGAGCCCGTGGCGATCGATGATGCGAGCGCGCACGACGCACTTGGTGATGTGGCAGATCTGTTGCTCACGCATGATCGCGCGATCGCGACCCGCTGTGATGACAGCGTTGTTCGGGTGCTGAGCGACGCCGTGCGACAGGTGCGGCGTTCGCGCGGCTATGTTCCGCACGCGATCACCATGCCGATACAGGCGCGTGTGCCCATACTCGCGGTTGGCGGTCATCAGAAGAACACGGTGTGCATTGCGCGTGGCGCGAGCGCGTACCTGTCGGCGCATATTGGCGACATGGACAGCGCGGCAACGCGCGTCGCGTTTCTTGCCGCAATTACCCAGACCGCTGCACTGGCGGGCGTTCAGCCAGAGGTTATCGCCCACGACCTGCATCCCGACTATGGGTCAACACACATGGTTGAGTCGTACGCGCGAGAGCACGGCGTCAAGCGTCGCATTGCCGTACAGCACCACCACGCGCATGTCGCGGCGTGTGTGGCCGAGTATGGAATGCGCGAACCAGTGATCGGTGTCGCATTCGACGGGGCCGGACTCGGATCGGACGGGGCCACGTGGGGCGGCGAGTTTCTGGTAGTGAGTGGCGCGGGCTTCGTGCGGGCAGGCCACCTGGGCTACGTACCGCTGCCTGGCGGTGACGCGGTGGCGCGCCGGCCATGGCGGTCGGCGGCGGCGCACCTGGCCGGCGCGGGTGTCCACTCGGCTCGTATCCAACGGCACCGGCCCGCGTCGATTGCTGAACCGGAGTGGACCCTCGTCCAAAAGGTCGCAGGCCGAAGCGATCTTGCGCACCGTACCTCCAGTGTAGGTCGGCTGTTCGACGCCGTAGCATCGCTGCTCGATCTCTGTCAGATAGCGGATTTCGAGGGAGAAGCGGCAATGGCGCTCGAATCAGTCGCCTCGAGCACCGCCGTGCGTGGCTATCCCCTCACGATCGGCCGAGGTGCGCCCTGGACGATTGACCCGTCGCCCATCATTGCCGGAGTGCTGGCGGATGTGGAGCGAGGACGTCAGCATTCAGAGATCGCGTCGGCGTTTCACACCTCCGTGCGCGATATGGTGGTGCTGGGTTGCGAGCGAATTCGCGAAGAAACCGGCGTGGCGACGGTGGTGCTTACCGGCGGAGTTTTCATGAACAAACGTTTGACTGAAAGCGCACATGCGGCGCTGGTGGCGCGGCGGTTTCGCGTACTGCTGCCGCGACTGGTCCCGTGCAACGACGGTGGACTGGCACTCGGTCAGGCGTATGTGGCGGCGTGTGCACTTCAGGAGGACCCATGTGCCTAGGTGTGCCGGGGCAGATCGTAGAATTCCTTGAGCCAACGCATCATCTCGCGAAAGCCGAGATTTCAGGCGTGCGTCGGGCAATCAACGTTGGGTTGCTGGTGCCGGACGGACTCGAGATCGGTGACTGGGTATTGATCCACGTGGGGTTTGCCCTGAGCAAAATCGACGAGGACGAGGCGCGCCGGACCATCGAGTTTCTCGAGCAACTCGGATCCGACTTTGCCGAAGAACTGTTGCTCATCAAGCAGAGTGATATCGAATGACGACCGTGGCAGTGGCGACGTCTGAAATGGCGCGTGAAGTGCCCCATGGGCTCGCCGGGGCGCGTGTTGCGACGACCAACGCTGTCGCCCAACGCTTTTTTGTCGAACAGGCCGACGCGATCGCGATAACCTGTCGTGGAATGGCCGATCGTTTCCAACGCGGTGGACGATTGCTGGTGAGCGGAGACGACGCGCAACGCAGCGATATGGCTCACGTGGTCGTGGAATTCGTCCATCCCGTGGTGGTGGGCAAACGCGCGTTGCCGGCAATTCCACTCCCGGATATCCAGAGCGGCGCCGCCGCACACGCGCTCGCGACGCTGGGCGTTCCGGGAGACATTTTCATGCTGCTCTGCGCCGCCGATGTAAACGCGCGCGCCCACGAATTGCTGACACGCGCGCGCGAACGGGGCATGATGACAATCGCGCTCACCGGAGTGACGGCGAGCAGTACGTCGGTAAGCGCGATCCCGGCCGATCACGTGTTCACGGTGCCGTCCACCGACCGGTGCATCGTCCAGGAAACACAGGAAATGCTGTACCATGTACTTTGGGAGCTGGTCCACGTGTTCTTCGACCACCGCACGGTGCACACGTGACGGCCTCCAATAGCGTGCCACCGTGCGATCCGCACGCGGACCATTGCCACCTGTGCGGTGACGACGCGGTGGTCGGACGGGTGCTCGACATCAACACGCGCACGCGTTCGGCGACCGTGCGTTTCGCCGACGGAACGGCGACGGTGGCACTGGATCTGGTGGATGCCGCTGTGGGTGATGATCTGCTGGTACAACTCGGCTTTGCCATTGAGCGGGTGAGTGCGCCATGACTGCCGAGCGCGATTTCGCCCGCGAACTGTATCCCTTTTTGTACGCGCCAGTGGCGGGTGCGGCCAAATCGGGCGCGGCATTGTTGGACACGGTGCGCCGTTCGACGCTGGCCAAGTGCGCCGATGTGATCGAACTCCGCTCGGAAATGCTGGCGGAATACGAGGCGCAGTTGGAGCACGTGGCGCAGTTGATGGCGGATCGCTTTGCACGCGGCGGAAAGTTGCTGGCATTCGGCAATGGAGGGAGCGCCACCGACGCGGATGACGCGGCGGCAGACTGCCTGTCGCCCCCTCACGCGGCGTGGCGCGCGCTGCCGGCGCTGTCGCTTCCGGCCGATAGTGCAACGATGAGCGCCATCACGAACGACGTGGGACTGGCCAGCGTGTTCGCGCGGCAGATTGGCGCCCTGGGGGCGCGGGACGACATCGCGTTGGGATTTTCGACCAGCGGCAATTCCGCCAACGTAGTCGCCGCATTCGCCGAAGCCAGGAAGCGCGGGATGTTGACGGTGGCGTTTTCCGGCTACGATGGGGGTGACGTGGCGCGCAGCGGTACCGTCGATGCCTGCTTCGTGGCGCGACGTGAGTTCGTGCCGCGCATTCAGGAGGGTCACGCCACACTGTGGCATGTTTTGCTTGAACTGGTGCACAGCGCGATGGACCGCGACCCACAGGAGTATTCCTGATGCGCTTCGTCGACGAATTTCGCGAACCGGGCGGCATCGCCCGCTTAAGCGCAGAGATCACGCGTCTGGCACAGGGCAGGCGTGTCAAGCTGATGGAGGTCTGTGGCGGACACACGCACGCCATTTACAAGCACGGATTGCAGGACCTCCTGCCGGACAATGTGGAGCTGGTGCACGGACCGGGGTGTCCCGTGTGCGTGATCCCCATGGGGCGCATCGACGATGCGATCGCGATCGCGCGTACAGCGGGTGTCATCTTTGCCACGTATGGCGATATGATGCGGGTGCCCAGCAGCACGGGCAGTCTGTTGGACGCGAAGGCCGATGGTGCCGACGTGCGCTTTATCTATTCGCCGCTCGATGCCTTGACCCTCGCCCGCAAAAATCCCGGGCGGGAGGTGGTATTCTTTGCCGTCGGCTTCGAGACCACGGCGCCGTCCACCGCCGCGACGCTGCTGCGCGCACGTGACGAAGGGTTGAAGAATTTTTCGATCTTCTGCAACCATGTGACGATCATTCCGGCGATCAAGGCCATCCTCGACTCACCGGGTATGTCACTGCATGGTTTTATCGGCCCCGGGCACGTGAGCACCATCATCGGCACCTCGCCGTTCACATTCGTGCCGCGCGACTATGGTCTGCCACTCGTGGTGAGCGGCTTTGAACCGGCAGACATTCTGCAGTCCATCGTGATGATTTTGCGACAGCTCGTAGACAACACGATCAGCGTGGAGAACCAGTATGCGCGCGTTGTCCGCGATGGCGGAAATCGGCGCGCCATGGAAATCCTTTCCGAAACCATGGTACTGCGCCCCTTCTTCGAATGGCGCGGATTGGGCTTCATTTCGCAGAGCGCGCTCGCCCTGCGCCCCGAATTCGCACAGTTCGACGCCGAAGTGCGCTTCCCGGTGCCCAACGTGCGTGTAACCGACCCCAAAGCGTGTCAGTGCGGGGAGGTGTTGAAGGGCGCCATCAAGCCATGGCAATGCAAAGTGTTCGGGACGGCGTGCACGCCGGAAACGCCCATTGGCTCGTGCATGGTGTCCCCCGAGGGGGCGTGTGCCGCCTACTACAACTATGGACGCTATTCCCTGATGCGTCAGGGTGAGTCGGCCGTATCGGTGGAAACCGCATGACAGACACCAACCGCATCGAGTCGTCGCTGTCGGCGCAACTTGGTCGGATGGAGCGCGCGCGCGTTGTGCGCGACGGCGCGCCGCGCATGCGCGATGAACACATCACCTTGAGTCACGGGAGTGGCGGCAAGTCCAGTCATGCGCTGATTGAAGCGCTATTCGTACCCGCTTTCCAGAATCCCTTGCTCGACAGCAGCGCCGATTCGGCCGTGTTCTCGCACGTCGCGGGCGCTGAACGCATTGCATTCACCACCGACAGTTATGTGGTGAGCCCGCTCTTTTTCCCAGGTGGTGACATCGGGAAGCTGGCCATTCATGGCACCATCAACGATCTCGCCGTTGCCGGCGCGCGACCCATAGGCCTGTCGGTTGGCCTGATTCTGGAGGAAGGTCTCGACATGGCCGTCCTGCGGCGCGTGATCGAGTCGATGGCCGACGCGGCCAACGCGGCCGGTGTGCCCATCGTTACCGGAGACACGAAAGTGGTGCACCGGGGCAAGGCCGATCAGTTGTTCATCAATACCAGCGGCGTAGGCATTGTCGCCGCCAACCTGCGTCTGTCAATGCTTCGCTTCCAGCCTGGCGATATGGTGCTGCTGAGCGGATATATCGGCGATCACGGCATGGCGGTGATGTTGGCGCGCGAAGCACTGGAACTGGATGCGGATATCGAAACCGACAGCGCACCAGTGCACGAACTGGTGGCGGCACTGC
>JANOKE010000585.1:0-2631 GCA_031419135.1 Gemmatimonadaceae bacterium | reverse complement strand
CCTTGACCACCAGTTCGCTCGGTGTCAGGAAATACTCATCAGCACATGCAACGGCGTCGGCGGCGGCATAGGCGCGCGGCAAGTGACTCATGTCAACAAACGTCTTGAGTCGGACTCGCGCGTCTGCTTGAGCATGGTCTCGCGCATCGGTACCACGCCGGTCTTCATCATCTCGACTTGCCTGATCTGGCCATCCAGCCAGGGCGTGATACCTCGCGCAGCGCGGGCGCTCGCGAGTTATGTTTCTTTGCAAGTGAACTGGGCGTTAGCCATCCAAATCATGCTCAGCTCGACCGCCAAACGATGACACCGAGAGTTGCTCGCTCACCAGCGAGCACTACGCCGCGGGCAGAGTTGGAATCGCCGCGATCTCCGCGCGGCGCTCGCGTTGAAGCTTCTCCAGGTCATGGCGGGTCTGCAGATTCAACCAGAGTTCAGGCCCGTTCCCGCACAGCTTCCCGAGCCGGAGGGCCATGAGCGGCGTCACAGGCTGGGCCTCACTCAAGATCGCGTGCAGCGTTTGCCGCGACACGCCAAGCAATCGGGCGATCTCCGAGAGCGGCCGACCGAGCGCCGGAAGGACGTCTTCCCGCAGCAGCTCGCCGGGATGCATCGAGGGCAGGCCTCGAGTGACACGCTTGGTTGTACGCATCAGTGATAGTTCTCCAAATCAACGTTCATCGCATCGGCGCCATCCCACCCGAAGGTGATGCGCCAGCGGTCGTCATAGGGCAAGTACTCGGCCCGAGAGCCTGTTGCGAACGAGCCGCGACCTGCGCTTTACACCGGCGGAGCATCACGCGGGTTGCCGGGTTCGCCAGTTCAGTGGGCTATCGATGTCTGCAAGTACGATTTGCGACTACTGATCGGGTTTTCGATCGGTACCGGCGATTGAGATAGCGTCTTGCCACTGACGATATTCGCGCGGTCGCAGGCCGTATCGCGCGAGTACGCCGTCATGCAAGTCGTCAATGAGTGCTCGCGCAAGCTCACTGAACCGGTCGCGGTCACTCTGCGCAATCGCGAACTCGTCCATCCAGCCCGTGACCGCCTCGGCCGTCGGCCGTGAACGGCTGCGGACGAGACCTTGAATGGTATTTGCCAATTCCGTGCGGTAGCGCAGACGAAATGGATCCGGCTGATGCACAGAGGCGCGCACCACCTGGTACTGTTGTGCGGAGCGTTGGTAAGCCCAGAGAAAAACATCGCGGAGAAGGGAAATATCCTGATCTTCGTAAATCGCCAGTGTCCCCTCGACATACGCACTTTCCGGCACATCGACAAACGAGAGTGGACAGTAGTTGGACTTGATCAGCGATATGTTGGCTGCCAAACGCGAGGTCCGTTTGTTGACGTCGACGAAGGGTTGCAGATAGGGAATGTGCACCATGGCGAAGAACGACTGTTCAAATGGGTCAGGGATGGTGTTGGCGTGAGAGAGAAACTGATCGAACATCTCCACGATGAGTTGCGGGATCGCCGTGGGGACGTAGGTGGTCCCGCTGATCTCCACGGGGCGCTCCCGCAGTCGCCCCTCATCGCCGCGCTCGCTGAGCAGATTCTCTGACAGCGCCGCATGCACGTTCATCAATGTGTAGCGGTTGAAGCCAATGTCGTCCGCGCCTTCCACAAGCAATTCGATGGCCTTCTTATGATTGAGCACCATCTGGGTTTCCTCAGCGCTCTTTCCTTCGGCGCGGGTGCCGTGCGCGAGTAGCTCCTTCGTGTCCAGTAAGCTGTAGGTGTTGCCTTCAAGTCGACTTGAGGACCATGAAAGATCGATCAGCAAGCGCTCATAGATGTCCCTCGCGAAAGTTCCGGCTGGTCGCGCTGCATCGGGTGTGCGGCCGATGGCATGTAATTGCGCACGCGTCGCCTCCGTCAGATACCAATCCACGCCTGGGCGGTAGTTACGTAGCAGGCTCGGGTTGTAGCCGACTGGCGTTCGTAACGATCGCGGCCGACGTACGCGTGTGCGCGCTGCCTTGCCTTCGGGCGACAGCGCGGGATAGTTGTCATCGTCGGGAAACTTCGGTATAGCGGCGACGAGTGCATATCGGGTTGCGCGACCGGCCCCATAGGCCACGATCACGTGTGCATCTCGAAGCCTCCGCAGCCGCCGTAAGAGGGTGCCTTTCGAGATGGCCCTGCTCGCCCCCGCGTTTAGTCGCTGGAGAAGTTCCGATTGCGAAAGCCCTGCGCCGCCTGCGTCGCGGAGTGCGGCTTCCACGTGCGAGAGGGTGTCGGTTTCCGTTGACTCATGGTTTTCGGTTGGCACGATTCGGTAGGCCGGGGGATGCTGGTGCGATGGCCCCGAATAATACCATAGTATCGCTCCAAATCGCTCCAAATCGTTCCACATCGTTCCAAAGCACTCCATAACGTTCCAAAAATGCTCGATATTCGTTCCATAATCGCTCCAAAATGGTCTAAATCGCTCCAAAGTACCTTAATCGCGCCGTATCGCGCCAAAGTTGAGTCTCGAGGGCTGCGTGAATTCCAATTGCGCGGGTGCGTGTTCGGTGGCACCCCTGGCACCTCCAAGTCCATACGGAAGGGGATGTCGTCCGACGGCGCAGGCACGAGCGCGCCATGCTGGTCCGATACAAACGGCCGCCCACGATATCCGTG
>JANOKE010000584.1:0-1910 GCA_031419135.1 Gemmatimonadaceae bacterium | reverse complement strand
CGGTTTCAAGGGTGTCCACGATTTGAATTTCAATTGCCATGTGGCGATGCTCCGGGCGGTTCATCACCCGGAGTGACGCATGCACGTGGGCAAGACGTTGTTCGCACAAGTGATGGAGTTCGTGCCGTGGAAGACGTTCGGACGCATCATCGAACGACATCACGGCGATGCGGGGGTGCGCACGTTGGGCTGCGCGGACGTCTTTCGGGTCATGGCGTTCGCCCAGCTCACCTGGCGCGAGTCGCTGCGGGATATCGAGGTGTGCTTGGCGGCCAATCAGGCCAAGCTGTTTCACATGGGCCTCAAGGCCGCGCCGGCGCGCGCGACCTTGGCCGATGCGCTGAACCGACGCGACTGGCGCATTTACCACGCGTTGGCGCAGCGCCTGATTGTGCGGGCCCGCGCGCTGTATGCGCACGCGCCCGCCGTGCTGGCGCTCGATGCGAGCGTGTATGCGCTGGACTCCACCACGATCGATCTGTGTCTGAGTCTGTTTGCGTGGGCGCCGTTTCGCTCGACGAAAGCCGCGATCAAACTGCACACGCTGCTCGATCTGCGTGGCGCGATCCCCGCGTTTATTCACATCAGCGAGGGCAGGCTGCACGATGTCAATGTGTTGGACCTCCTGCCCGTGGAGGCCGGCTCCTTCTATGTGATGGATCGGGGTTACGTCGACTTCGCGCGCTTGTACACGATGCATCAAGCGGGGGCCTTCTTCGTCACCCGGGCCAAGCAGGGCATGGATGCACGGCGCGTGTACTCGGCCCCCACCGCCCGAGGCGACGGCGTGATCTGCGACCAACGCGTCATGCACAACGGCTACTACTCTGCCTTGCACTACCCGGAGCATCTGCGCCGCATTCGTTTCAAAGATCCGACGTCGGGTAAGACGTTGGTGTTCCTGACCAACAACACCAGCTTGCCCGCCCTGACCATCGCCGCGTTATACAAGAGTCGCTGGCAAGTGGAAATCTTTTTCAAGTGGATCAAGCAGCACCTGCGCATCAAGCGGTTCTTGGGCACCAGCGAGAACGCCGTGAAGACGCAGATCTGGTGCGCCGTCGCGACCTACGTGCTCATCGCCATCGTCAAGGAGGAACTGCATCTCGAGGCCTCGCTCTACACGTGCCTGCAAGTCTTGTCGGTCTCCGTGTTTGAGAAGACACCCCTTGGCGACGCCCTCCAGCCCGATCGCGCGCCGCCGGATCCCTCGCTGACTGCTGAACAACTGATCTTGTTCGACGCCTGACCGGACGTCGCGTCGGATTACACAATTTGCGCGCATCGCGCGTCGAGAACGCACCGATAGTACGAGTGGCGACCGCGACGACCGACACTTTTGCAAACGCACATTCGGCTAACTCATTGCAGGGCTTCGCCTTTCAACCGGACACTACTGATGCTGGGCACACAATAAAAGCGCGCGAAGCGCGCCATCAATAGCGCGGCTGTCAGGCTGCAACGCTGGGTTAGACGGCCGGGTGTGCCGCGTGCGCGCCTTAACGAAATGCTAGTTGAGAAAGAGAGAGCGTCTCAAATGACTGGGCGTCGATGAGTCTTACATCAAGCTTTTCGTTAAATAGCAGATATCCGCTGTCCTTGCTTCGATAGGACCACTGCATGACGAATGGACCGGCGGTGACGTGAGTACTACTGCGCTTGCTATCTAGCCAGATCGTGCCATCAGCACGAGGCCGCGCCTCGAATTGCTCGTGAAGCGCTCCGAAACCGCGCTGCTCGTCGCCGAGCGGAATTTTCCTGGCACGCCAGCGATACTTTGCAGCTCTCTCGCCGAAGTCAGAAAGCTCGATGATGCCCACTGCCTCCTTGCTGCGTACGATCACCATCTCACCTCGCATCACAGCAAGGCTTCCAGACTGCTTCGCGCCGGCGGATGGCGCGACGGGCCG
>JANOKE010000583.1:0-1504 GCA_031419135.1 Gemmatimonadaceae bacterium | reverse complement strand
GGGAGACAGGAGACGTGCTACCGGTCTCCCTTCTCCCTTCTCCCTTCTTTTTTCCCCTACGTCACCACTGTCGGCGCGGTGCGCCCGGTACGCGCCACGAGGTCGCTCAGCGACAGCGCCACGTCAACCAGTGGCGCCAGCGCTACCGCGACCTCCATGTCCAGTCGCATCGCGTCGGTTTCGCGCGATTCGACATACACGCGAATCGTTGCGCCTTCGGTGCCGGTTCCCGACAGCCGATACACAATGCGCGCGCCGTCGTCGAACAGCACGCGGAGACCTTGATGGGCACTTGTTGATCCATCGACAGGATCGACGTATGCAAAGTCGTCGGCGGCGCGCACCACACGACCGGCCAACGACTGACCGGGCAGCGTAGCCAACCGACCACGCACATGTGTCATCACACCGTTGGCCGCGTCGGCCGGCACGCCCTCGTAGTCGTATCGTGTGTAGTAGTTGCGACCGAACCGCGTCCAGTGCTCGCGCACAATGGTGTCCACCGACTGTTGGCGCACGGCTACGATATTGAGCCAGAACAGTACCGCCCACAGCCCGTCTTTCTCGCGCACATGATCAGAGCCGGTGCCAAAGCTCTCCTCCCCGCACAGGGTGATTCGTCCCGCGTCCAGCAGGTTGCCGAAGAACTTCCAGCCTGTAGGGGTTTCGAAGCAGGGAACGCCAAGAGATTCCGCGACCACGTCTACCGCGCCGCTGGTGGGCATCGAGCGCGCCACACCCACAATGCCGCGCGCATAGCCGGGCACGAGTGTCGCGTTGGCCGCCAGCACCGCCAGACTGTCCGACGGCGTCACGAAAAACCGTCGTCCCAGTATCATGTTGCGATCGCCGTCTCCATCTGATGCCGCACCAAAATCCGGCGCGTCGTCGCCGAACAAGCGGTCAACCAGATCGTGAGCGTACGTGAGGTTGGGATCGGGATGTCCACCACCGAAGTCGGGCAGCGGCACGCCGTTGATGACCGTGCCTGATGGCGCTCCGAGTCGTCGCTCAAGAATTTCGTGCGCGTACGGGCCGGTGATCGCGTGCATGCCGTCAAACGTCATGCGAAAGCCGCTGGCGAACAGTGTTCGAATCGCCCCGAAGTCGAACAACGTTGCCATTAACGCGGCATACTCGGTGACCGGATCAACAACCTCCAGTTCCATCGATCCCAAGGACTGTACGCCAAGCGTGTCGATGGAGAATGACGGCAGGTCAGCCATTCGATACGACGACAACAGTGCGGCGTGTGCCGCGACGGCATTCGTGAAGGACTCCGGGGCCGGTCCACCATTGGCCGAGTTGTACTTGAGACCGAAGTCACCGTTGGGTCCACCAGGATTATGGCTGGCCGACAGGTTCATGCCGCCCTGTGCACGCAGGCGAATCAGGTGCGAGGCGGCGGGTGTGGACAACAGACCGCCACGCCCCGTGATCACACGCGCCACACCATTGGCCGCCGCCATTCTTATGATCGTGTGAATTGCTTCACGATTGAAGT
>JANOKE010000582.1:0-1235 GCA_031419135.1 Gemmatimonadaceae bacterium | reverse complement strand
GCCGTGATCGGCGTGGTCGGACTCGGCTACGTGGGGTTGCCGTTGGCGATGGAGTTCGCACGGGCGGGGTTTCGCGTGATGGGCTACGATGTCAGCCAGCGGGTGATCGACCTGCTGATGGCGGGCCACTCGCACATCCAGGACGTGCCGGCGGCCGACGTCCAGGCGGCGGTGAGCGCCGGGCTGTTCGTGGCCACGAATGTCGAAACGCGGCTCAGAGAGTGCGACGCGATCTCGATTGCGGTGCCGACGCCGCTGTCGAAGACGCGCGACCCGGACATGGCGTTTGTGTTGTCGGCCGCCGATGCGATTGCGCGGCAGGCGCACCCGGGGCTGTGCGTGGTGTTGGAAAGCACGACCTATCCGGGCACCACGCGGGAACTGCTGCAACCGCGGCTCGAAGCGATGGGCCTGGTGGTGGGGCAGGACGTGTTCGTGGCCTTCAGCCCCGAG
This sequence comes from Gemmatimonadaceae bacterium, assembly GCA_031419135.1. Taxonomy (GTDB): domain Bacteria; phylum Gemmatimonadota; class Gemmatimonadetes; order Gemmatimonadales; family Gemmatimonadaceae; genus Gemmatimonas. The sequence goes on along the minus strand of JANOKE010000582.1, from coordinate 782 downwards.
CGGGTCGATCCGGGGAATCCGGTCTACCATACGAGGAACACGCCGAAGGTGGTGGGAGGCATCACGCCGGCCTGCGTCGAGGTGGCGAGTGCGCTCTATGCGAGCTGCATCGACGTCATCGTGCCGGTCACCTCACCGGAGTCGGCGGAATTGGTGAAGCTGCTGGAGAACACGTTTCGGGCGGTGAACATCGGATTGGTGAACGAAATTGCGATCGTGTGCGACAAGCTGGGGGTGGATGTGTGGGAAGTGATCAACGCCGCCGCCACCAAGCCGTTCGGCTTCATGAAGTTCACGCCGGGCCCCGGGATCGGCGGGCACTGCATTCCGCTCGATCCGCATTACCTCGCGTGGAAGATGCGCACGCTCAACTACAAGACGCGATTCATCGATCTGGCCAGCGAGATCAACTCACACATGCCGGAGTGGGTGGTGCAGAAGGTGGCCGATGCACTGAACGAGGTGCGGAAGGCGGCGCGCGGCAGTCGGGTGCTGGTGCTGGGGGTGGCGTACAAGCCCAACATCAACGATGTGCGCGAGAGTCCGGCGCTGGATGTGATCCATTTGCTGGAGGCGCGCGGGGCGCACGTGGAGTTTCACGATCCACATGTGGGTGAGTTCCGCGAAGAAGACGGGCCGGTGCGCAAGGGCGTCGAGCTGTCGGATGAAATGCTGCGCTGGGCCGATGCCGTGGTGATCATTACCGACCACAAAGCGGTGGATTACCAGCGGGTGGTAGACCATGCCACGCTCGTGGTGGATACCCGCAACGTCACGGCGAA
>JANOKE010000581.1:0-10247 GCA_031419135.1 Gemmatimonadaceae bacterium | reverse complement strand
GCCGCGAATGCCGCCAACGCACCGGCTGCAACCTTACCCGTCTTGCAGAATCCCCGATCCACCGTGGCGCGTGTTCGCCTTCCCACGCCGATTGCATCCAGAACGACCGCCCTGCTGGAGATCGACTGGTCGCACAAACTGCCCGGCGGACCGGGCTCGGGCCATCGCATGGTGCAGCGATGGGCCGACACGTTATTCCAGCCCACACAGTGGTTTCCGCGAGTAGCCGTGTACGACGACCTGCGCGGCTGGGACGGGGAGTTGTATCTCGGCCCATCGGAGTTCTACAACAACTTCGGCACGTATGACGTGAGTATTGATGTGCCAGCCGGTTGGATCGTGAGCGGCACCGGTGTGCTGCAGAATCCCGATGAAGTGCTCACGCCGCAGGCACGACAGCGCTTGGTGCAGGCCCTGACGAGCAACGCCACCACCACCATTGTGGGACCTGAGGAAGTGGGACCGGGACAGGCCACTGCAGGCCCTTCGAACGGTCGACTTACCTGGAAGTTTCACGCCGATACGGTGAACGACTTCGCATTCGCCACCGCGAAGAAATTCGTGTGGCAAACCACACGCGCCACGATTCCCGGCAAGGGAGTCGTGCCGGTGCACATGTTTTTTCTGCCCGGTCGCGCGGCCAGTTTCGCACTCGCCGGTGAGCGATCACGGCACGCGCTGGAGTTCTACTCGGCGTTGTGGTTTCCGTATCAGTTTCCACAGCTCACGCTCCAGGACGGGCCAAGCGCAGGCATGGAGTACCCGATGGTGATCAACTCCAATCAAGGCGCGGCCGATCATGAAACCGGTCACCAGTGGTGGCCCATGGTGGTGAGCAACAACGAAACGTGGTACGGGTGGATGGACGAGGGCTTTAACCAGTACATGAACGTGCTGTCCGATGCCGATGCGGCGAAGCAGGTGCCAAGTTTGAACGGGGCGGGGCAATCGTACGGTCGCACCAGCGGCAACGAAGCGGAGCCGCCCATGATGTGGAATGCCAACTACGCGGGCCCCGCCTACTACGGCTTCACGACGTATGAGAAAACGCCGCTGATGTTGTCCATGCTGGGTGGCATCGTGGGTGACACGGCGGTGCAACGCGCCCATCGCGAGTGGGCGAACGCATGGCTGTTCAAGCACCCCTCGCCGTGGGACTACATGTTCTTCATGAACACGGCGTTGGGTCGGGATCTGGGGTGGTTCTGGAATTACTGGCTCTTTACCACCGAAAGCGTGAACGGGCGCATTGCGAATGTGAAAACGGCGGGCATGCGCACAACGGTGTCCGTGGCGCAAGACGGACAGATGCCGGCACCGGTGGTGCTGGAGGTGAAGTTTGCGGCAACGGGTCCCGTCATCCGGCCAATGAAGAACGCGGTGATGACGGACAGCACGACTGCCGTACTCACGTGGCCCGTGGAAGTGTGGTTTTCGGGCAAGCGAACGTTTGTCGCGGATCTGGTGTTTGGCGGACGAAAGATCGAGAAGATCACACTCGATCCGGGCGGACGGTTCCCGGACCGGGACGTGAAGGACAATGTGTGGAGCGGAGTGCCATAGTCGCGTCGACTGACCTGACGGCCACCGTTAGATTCGTTGGATGCCCCTACGATCACCTCGCAACGCCGCCGTGGTTCTGGCCGGGTCGCTCGCCGCGTTCTCGGTCTCGACGCCGGCCCATGCACAACCCACCCGCGCCCGCTTCCGCCTGGAAGAGACCACCATCGCACACGTGCACGCGGCGTTCCGCACACGTGCACTCACGTGTCACGCGCTGGTGCGCCAATATCTCGAGCGGATTGCGGCCTACGACAAGCGGGGGCCGGCCATTAACGCGCTGGTGACTGTCAATCCTGCCGCGCTTGCCGTGGCCGACTCGCTTGACATGCGCTACGCGAACACCGGACTGGTTGGTCCGCTGCACTGCATTCCGGTGATCGTCAAGGACAACTTCGAGACGACCGATCTGCAAACGACCGCCGGATCGTTGGCCCTCGAAGGCTGGCGACCACCGCAGGATGCGACGATGGTGCGCAAGATTCGCGACGCCGGTGCGATTGTGCTGGCCAAGTCGAATCTCGCCGAGTGGGCGTTCACGCCGTACGAAACGGTGAGCTCCATCCTGCCGGGCTACACGCGCAATCCGTACGCGCTTGATCGCGTGACGGCAGGCTCCAGCGGTGGCACAGCGGCGGCGGTCGCGGCCAACTTCGGGGAGGTGGGACTGGGTTCGGATACCGGGAACTCTATCCGTGGCCCGTCGGCGCATCAGGGGCTGGTGGGCATTCGCTCCACAATGGGGCTCACGTCGCGCGCTGGGGTGGTACCGCTCAACGCAGTGGCCGACATTGCGGGCCCCATGGCGCGTACGGTGGCGGACGCAGTTGCTGTATTCAACGTGGTTGTGGGGAGCGACGCGGCTGACACGGTGACCGCGTCGGCCGATGCGAAACGCGAACCGGACTATCGCGTGTTTCTGCGCCGTGGGTCGCTTAAGGGTGCGCGCATTGGCGTGCTGCGACAGGCCTACGAACGCCCGACGCTGGACCCCGACGTGAAAGCGGTGTTCGATCGCGCAGTCATCGCCCTGCGCACCGCCGGTGCGACGATCATCGATACGGCGCGCGTTGATTCACTCGACGCCATCCAGCGTCGGCAGCAGGGCGGCTGCAACCGGTTCCGCGCCGATCTGGAACGCTACTTCGCCGCTCGCGCACCGAACGCGCCGGTGAAGACCATCGACGAGATCCTGCGCAGCCGCAAGTTTCATCCCACGGTGGAACAACGGCTGCGCGATGCGGCACAGGTAACGGAATCGCCGGAGCAGAGCGCCGGCTGCCAAAGCCGCGAGCGCGTACGCTCGGCGTTGCGCACGGCTGTGCTGCAGTTGATGGATTCGCTCAAATTGGATGCGCTCGTCTATCCCACGTGGAGCAATCCCCCGCGTCTGATCGGCGATCACAACACCCCGCACGGCGACAACAGCCAGCTGTTTTCGCCCAGCACGGGCTTCCCGGCGATTACGGTGCCGATGGGCTACACGCGCGAGCAGCAGTTGCCGGCCGGTATGACATTTTTCGGTCGACCGTGGAGCGAAGGACGACTGATTGCGCTGGCGTTCGATTTCGAACAAGCCACCCGGCACCGTCACGCACCCGCCAGCGTTCCGGCGCTGCGCGTATCCCGGTAGAACGACGTTGTTGAAAGTTCCTTTGCGTCCTTTGTGACCTTCGCGGTTGAATGGTCTGGTATTTCTCTACCGCAGGGAGCGCAGGGGCATCAACAAGGGAGTTTTCCTTGAAGTCCCCTGCGCCCCCTGCGTGCTCTGCGGTTGAATGGCTTTTGCGTAGTCCTGGTGCACTCAACTGCTGTAGTACGCCGCGTTTTCCTCGACATACCCGCTCGTGAGATCACAGCCGAACGCGCGCGCCGTCCCGTCACCAACGCCAAGCGTTACCTCGAGCTCCACCTCATCACGCGACAGTGTGCCCCGCACAACGGCATCGTCGAAACTCAAGCGCTCGCCGCCGGCCACCACGGGAAAGCCATTGATCCAGGCCGACGTCGACGCCGGATGGATCGTGCAGTCGAAACACTTGCCAACCGCCATGAGCAAACGGCCGACATTCGGGTCGGCGCCGTGCACCATGGTCTTGATGAGCGGCGAATTGACGATAGCCTTGGCGACGAACAGTGCCTCGGCATCGGTGAACGCGCCCCCCACCAACACGCGGATCAGCCGCGTGGCGCCTTCGCCATCGCGCGCCAGAATTTCTGTCATGCGGATACAGCCTTCGCGCAACACTGCGGCGAATTCCGCCTCGTCAACCACACCCGCCAAACCGTTCGCCAGGATCGCACAGGTATCCGACGTGCTCGTGTCGGTGTCCACCGACAGCGCGTTGAACGACGGCGCGACGGCCGCCCGCAACAGGCGATCGAGTGTCGGCGCGTCAAACGCCGCGTCGGTAAAAATGTAGGCGAGCATGGTGGCCATGTTGGGCTCTATCATGCCTGAGCCCTTCGCCACCCAGGTGATGGTTGCTTTCCCAACGCGCGCCGACAACGCCTTCGGATGAGTATCCGTGGTCATGATGCCCTCGGCCCCAATCATCGGATCGTCTTGCAGATCGGCCGACATGCCCACCACGCCGCGTTCGATTTTCTCGATAGGGAGCGGTACGCCGATCACGCCGGTGGAACTCACCAGCACGCGATCTGCCGTCGTCCCCAGTTCCGCGGCGGCCGCGGCGGCCATGCGGCGGGCGTGCGGCACCCCCTGAGCGCCGGTGGCAACATTGCTCACCTTGCTGTTCACGATAATCGCGCGCAGTTGGCCTCCACGAATGGTTTCGCGCCCGAGAATAATGGGGGCACCCGGAAAATGATTGCGCGTGAACACTGCGGCCGCCGCGGCGTCGATGTCACTGACGAACAGGGTCAGGTCGCGGGCCGATGGTTTGAGACCCACATTGCGACTGGCGCAGCGAAAGCCGCGGGGAAGCACGGGCAAGGAGTGGAACTCCGGGGCGTTGGCAGACATCGGCGAAAACTGTTCGACCCACGGGGCCACCGCCAGCCGAACGGCTACATTCTGGGACCAAACGCATTAGAATTTCCGAACCTCGCGAGCCCTCCTACATCTCATTGTCCTTGCCGTCGCAACCCACGCTTCGCCCGTTTGATATTGCCGTGGTCCTGCGACTGCTCCTTGTTCCGGAGGAGCGGTACGAGCCCTTGGCCGAAGCACTGGTGACCAGCACCAGTGCCGTGCATCGATCGGTGGCCAGGTTGCAGCTTTCTGGACTCTGCAAAGCCACCAGCCGTACGGTGGCCCGTGCGGCGCTCCGGGAATTCCTGCTGCACGGCGTTCGCTACGCGTTTCCCGCGGTGCATGGTCCCGAGCGTACCGGGCTGGCTACGGCATGGACCCACCCGGATGTCGCGTCGCTGTTTGTTGACGGAGACCTGCCGCGCAATCTGGTGTGGGCCACAGATCGTGGAACCGTGAGGGGAGAATCAATGGTGCCCTTGTTTCCCAACGTGCCATCGGTGGCACTCCGCGACGCGCGTCTGCATGAGCTGTTGGCGCTGGTCGACGTGTTACGTGCCGGCAACACGCGTGAACGTCGGATCGTAAGCGACGTGCTTGGCGATCGCGTGCTCGCCGACCGTTCGCCCAACTGAATTCAAGCGGCTGCTGGCGAACCCATGGCGCGCCAGGCGACATAGCCCCCCTCGAGATTCATCGCGTCGTCACGCCCCAGTCGCTTGAGCATGCTGACGGCTATCGCCGAACGGGCGCCGGATTGACAATTAACGACGAGGGGGGTTGAGGGGAGCGTACCCACCTTCGACGCGAGCTCGCCCAGCGGGATGTGGACCGCATCGGGCAGATGCCCTTCCCGCCATTCACTTTCGCCACGAACGTCGAGCACTGTGTACGGCGCACCAGACCACTCTGCGAGCTGTCCGACCGTCACCTGCTGAATAGTACCTGCTGCGCCACCGGCACGCGTCCACGCGGCAACCGCATCATCGGCGTCGATCCATCCGATAACGCGATCGAGGCCGATCATGGCCAAGTCATGCGCGGCGCGCGCCACAAGCGGCGACGCGTCGTCGAATCCTGGTGCAGGGGCAACTAGCACGAGGTCGACATCGTAAGGGACCAGCGACCCGGTCGAAGTAGTAAACGACCGTGAGTACGGCAGTGACAACGACAAGGGAATGTGCGCCACGGCGAACGCGGCAGCAGGCCGAAGGTCGAGCACCCACGCGCGCTTCACGAGGGCTTCAATGGAACCGGCGGCGAGGCGGGCTGGCGTACGCATGCCCCCCAACACCGGTGGACCATCGCGATTGATTCGCTTCATCTCGGCGAAGTATCGCGGCGCTTCAGGTTGTCCATCCAGCACACTGGCGACGAATACGGCCTCGTCCGACTCGCCAACGCCCCAGTTGGACAGCTTCTCATAGCCAACGGTACTGGACGGCACGGCCCCAAGCGCTTTGCCGCAGGCTGAACCGGCACCATGCGCGGGCCAGACCTGAAGATGATCGGGCAGCGCGCGAAAACGCTCCAGCGAGTGAAATAGTGTGCGCGCGCTGGCCTCCATCGTATTCGCGAATCCGGCCGCTCGTTCCAGCAGGTCGGGGCGGCCCACGTCGCCAACAAATACAAAGTCGCCGGTGAGAATTCCCATGGCGCCAGCCGCGCGGGGGCGGTCGGTGACCACGAAGGACAGGTGCTCCGGTGTGTGACCGGGAGTGTGCATCACATCCAAATGGATGTTGCCCACCGCAATGGTGTCGCCGTCCCGCAGCAACGTGACCCCGTCGGTGGCGGCGAAGCGGTATTGCCAGTCGGTGCCACCTTCGGCGGACAGCAACAGTCGAGCGCCGGTGGCAGCGGCCATTTCTCGCGCGCCAGACACGAAGTCGGCATGAATGTGCGTTTCCGTCACATGGGTGACGCGAAGGCCCTCGGCCGCTGCCGCCTGCAGGTAGGGCGCGACGTCGCGCAGCGGATCAACGACAATGGCCTCGCCTGTGGTCTGGCAGCCAATCAAATAGCTGGCCTGTGCCAGCGCCTGGTCATGAAACTGGCGAAAGAACATGGAGGAAATATATGACGATGCCCATGGCCTGATGAATCGTCCTTGAGGCGGCATGGCAATCAGAACCGCAAAAACCATCAAGAGCTCTACGTCGGGGGAGGCGCGCGCGGCTCGCGATCGGGGCATCGTGATCGGGCTGCTCAGCGCTTTCGCCGTCGGTGCCATGGCGCTTATCTGGGTGAGTGTCGCCGACTCGTCGCGGAAGACCCGCGCCAAGGCGTCCATGGGACAGACGTTTGCAGTGGTCCATCGTCGTCAATCCGAGTTCCGGACCCTGTACGGGCGTTTCGCGACCTGGCCGGAGTTAACCGCGCGCGGCGCGAAGCTGGAGCCGAGCCAGAACGTGAACGCGTCGAATGCGGATGCGTCTCATTGGTTCATCTCGATACGGGATCAGGACGCTGGTGTCATTTGTGACCGCACGGGAGAATTGATGGACGAAGACTCGTCGGAGCGGGCGCCAGTTTGCCGGGATGCGCCGTAGCCGTTGGAGACGTGGGATATCGCCTGTCAGCAATCAGCCTGCTCGCTCTCGACATTCGGTGTGCACGGCGACAGAGTCCACTCGTGTCAACTTTTTCCGTTTTTCTGCTACGCCTCGTCCTGCTCGCTCTGGTCCCGGTCGCGTCGCTGATCGCGCAAACCCCGCCCGCAACCGACTCTGCGGCGCGCACGATTCTGCGCCCCGTCACTGTGACCGTGACACGCGACGCGGCACGGTCGCCATTCGAACTGCCATTCGCGACCACGCGAGTGGCGCCGGATGCCCAGCGTCCAGGCCAGCGTCGGGTATCGATGGCCGATCTACTGCTGGGAGTCCCGGGGGTGCTCGTTCAGGAACGGGCAAATCCGTCACAGGATCCACGTCTTACCGTGCGCGGCTTTGGCGCACGTTCGGCGTTCGGCGTGCGCGGCGTGCGCGTGTTGCGCGACGGTATTCCGCTTTCGCTGCCCGACGGCCAAACCCCGGTGGATTGGTTGGAGCTCGAGAGCGTGGGGAATCTTGAAGTCATTCGCGGGACGGCGGCGGCACTGTATGGCAATGCGGCGGGCGGCGTGGTGGATTTTCGTTCGAAAGATCCGATTGCCGCGCCGTTCGCGGCCGACGCGCGTTGGTGGACCGGGGGCGGGCTCGCACGCACGACAGCCACCGTTTCCACTGTGCAGAAGCACCACAACGAGGGCGCTGCGGCGCCGGTGGTGCGCGACGCCGGTGGACTGTTGACCGCCACGCGTACCAGCGGCGACGGACCACGCCAGTGGTCACGACTCGACGCCACGAATGCCTTTGCTCGGGTCTTTGCGACCGTGGGGCATACCAGGCTGGAGGTGCAGGGAACCAGCTACGACGCGCCACGCGCGGAGAACACCGGCGCCCTGACTGCGGTGGAGTTGGCGCGCGATCCGTCGCTTCCCGATTCGCTGAACATTACCAAACATTCGCGCAAGGCCGTCCGACAGCAGCAACTGGCCGTTATCGCCACGCACGGCAATGCGCAGCGCTCGATGAACCTCTCGGCCTTCGTCGGCACGCGAACGCTGGACAATCCGCTGCCCTTCGCCATTGTCGCCGTGGATCGCGCGATCGCTGGGGCATCGTTGCGTGCGTCGGTTCGACTGGTACAGACGCCGTGGCCGCTGCGTTTCACACTCGGCGGTGACGCGCAACGTCAGGATGACGCGCGACTGAACTTCGAGAACTGCGCGGATGTGACGACCGGGAATCCCACTGCCAGGTGCCCAACGATCGGTCTCGAGCGTGGCTCGGTGCGTCTGGATCAGCGCGAAGAAGTTCGCGGCATTGGCGGTTACGCGCGTGTAGAAGTCGAAGCGCCGGGCCGGGTGCTGGTGAGCGCGGCTGTGCGCCGAGACGCCGTATCGTTTCGCGTCACGGACCGCTTCATCACCAGTACGAACGCCAACGATTCGGGCGATCGCCGGTTATCGGCAACCACGCCGATGCTGGGGCTCGTGTGGCGCGCGCATCCCACCACGTCTGTGTTTGCCAACTGGACGTCGGCGTTCGAAACCCCAACAATCACCGAGCTCACCAATCAGGAAAACGGCGCGGCGGGATTGAACACTCTGCTGGCGCCGCAACGCACACGCACCGTTGAGACGGGCGTGCAGAGTCTTGTCGGAAGCCGGCTGCGGGTGGACGTCGCGGCCTTTCGAGCGATTGTGCAGGATGAATTGGTGCCCTTCGATGTGCCAAACCAACCGGGGCGGCGCGCCTTTCGCAATGCGGGACGAACGTCACGCGTTGGCCTCGAGTCCAGTGTGATTGCCGCACTGCCGTTCGCCGATGTCGGGTTGTCGTACACGCGGTCACACTTTCGATTCGACCGGTATTCGGTTGGCACTGCGAACTATGCCGGGAAGCCGATTCCGGGGATTCCCTCGCAACTGGCGCAGCTGTGGACGACGGCGCGCATGCGCGGATGGTTTGGCACGGTCGAGACTACGTTGGCATCACGGATGACGGCCGATGACGCGGCGGTGATCAAGTCGGCCGGCTATTCGGTGTGGTCGCTGCGCGGCGGCTACGCCGGTCCGGCGTTGTTTGATCGGCTTGGCCTTGAACCCACTATTGGGGTGGACAATGTGTTCGACAGAATCTTCACCACGAGTGTGGTGATCAACGCCACGCGCAGCCGGTACTATGAGCCCGGCCTTCGGCGACGGGTGTTTGTGTCTTTGCGCGTCAGCGGCCGATGAAACGTCTCCAACGCTTCTTTACATTTGTTGTTGAGGGGTTGGAGGGGCATAAGCACTAACCTAAGTCTTGACGGGTCACGGTCGTTGGGGGTAGGATTCGGGCGTGACGCTAACGCTCATGGACGAGGAGTGGGAGTTGCTGGCCGCCTTCCTGCCGGAGGGATGGCGCGCGCTCGCGGCGGAAACCGGCGCGATGCAGCGGAATCGCGGGGCGATCCGGAGCCCGGACGTCCTCCTGCAGGTCCTGTTGCTCCACGTGGCGACGGGATTGTCGCTCAAGCAGGCCGTGGCGCGTGCGCACGTGCAGGGGTTGGCCACGCTGTCCGACGTCGCGCTCCTCAAACGGCTCCGGCGGGCGGAAGCATGGCTCGGCACGTTGGCCCAGCGCCTGTTTGCGAGCAGTCGGTTTGGCGGGGCGGGCCCGCAGGCGCCGCCGGGCCGACGGTTGCGCGCGTTCGATGCGACGGTGGTGGCGGAGCCGGGGTCAACCGGCACCGACTGGCGCATCCATTACGCGATCCGCTTGCCGGAGATGCGGTGTGACTTCTACGAAGTGACCGACCACACGGGCGGCGAGACCTTCACGCGGCTGCCGGTGGAGCGCGGGGACATTATCTTGGCCGACCGGGGCTATGGGCATCGCAAGGGCGTGGCCCATGTGCTGCGGCACCACGGGGACGTCATCGTGCGGATCAATAGCACGAACTTTCCGTTGCTCGAGGCCTCCGACGAGACCGCCTTCGCGCTGCTGCCCCACTTGCGGGGCTTATCGGGCCACCAGCCGGGCGAATGGGCCGTCCAGTTTGTGGCGGGCGGCGTGCGGTGGCCCGCGCGCCTGTGCGCGATTCGCAAGAGCCTCCCCGCGACGGAACGTGCGCAGGCGCAGCTGCGACGGGACGCCGCCAA
>JANOKE010000580.1:0-1276 GCA_031419135.1 Gemmatimonadaceae bacterium | reverse complement strand
GCGCTTCGCTTCGTTCAGTGTCGCGACGACCACTGTTACGGTGGTCTCGTGTGTCGGCATGCGTGTCGGATCGACTGGTGGCCGGCGAGTACGTCCCGGCATCAGCCGCGCCAGCAGAATCCCCAGCATGCCCAGTTGCATCGTGAAAAGCACCCCACCGGCAACGGATACGCCGTCGAGCGCCAGCAGCCGAATCATCAGACCGCAATCCTCAGGTATATAGCCGTGTCGTGTGTGTGTGTTTCCAACATCGCGATGTGCCGGAAGTTGATGACCGGCCACAGGAAGCGCCACAGAGACGCACCCCCGAACGCCTGTAGCCCTGTTTTGGGCTCTCGCCGACGTGTAAGCTTTGCGGCCAGCGACACGTGCCACTTCCAGTCGCAAAGCCAAGCCCTTCACCCGCGTGTCGCATGATCAAACCGTGGATCCTCATTGGAGTGATGTTCGCCATCACACTGGCGTGCGCGCCCGGTCGCGCGGTGGCACAACCGATGGCCGTGTCGCCACCCGCCACGTCCCTTCGCGTTCCCGGTCTCCGCGCCCCCGTGACGCTGCTTCGCGACTCGGCGGGCATTGTCCATATCCGGGCGGCGAACGAACACGATCTCTTTTTCGCGCAAGGCTACAGTGCCGCGCGCGATCGCCTGTTCCAACTCGAGCTGTGGCGCCGTCAGGCCACGGGAACGATGGCCGAGGCGCTGGGCCCGCGGTGGGTGGCGCGTGATCGCGCGTCGCGACTGCTGAAGTACCGTGGCTCCATGGCCTCCGAACTGGCACACTATCATCCGCGCGGCGCATCAATTATCACCGCCTTCACCGACGGGGTGAATGCCTGGATCGCGCAAGTGCAACGCGATCCAACGCTGATGCCACCCGAGTTGACATGGCTTGGCATATCCCCGGGACGTTGGACACCGGCCATCGTGGTGTCGCGCCACAATGCGCTCGCCGCCAATGCGCGGGACGAGTTGGTGACGGCGCGCGCAGTACGCGCCATCGGTGACGCGGCCGTGCTTCGACGTCGGACGTTCGAGCCCGCGCCAACGCGCCTAACACTCGATTCCGCCGTGGCGCACTTGCTTGACGTGGTCAGCGACACAGCGGTTTTGGCGGCGTATGACGGTGCCAGAAACGTTCCCGTCTTTCGCGCCGACGAGATTCTCGCGTCGGTGCGGCGGCGCCCGAACCCGTCCAGCGCCGCGGATGATACGGGACGCGTGAATGGTGCGGCACCTGAACGGTGGGAGAGCAACAACTGGGTGGTGGACGGATC
>JANOKE010000579.1:0-2322 GCA_031419135.1 Gemmatimonadaceae bacterium | reverse complement strand
AATGACCTTGGGGTGAGCCCGCCCACCGTCGCGAATTACTTTCAACTGCTCGAAGACACACTCGTTGGCATGCGGCTGGCGCCGTATTCAAAAACCACAAAACGCAAGAGTACCAGTCGGCCGAAATTCTACCTGTTTGATTTGGGAGTCACGAGCGCGTTGCTGAGACGGCGGGAAATCGCCGAGAGCACACAAGCGTTCGGTGATGCCTTCGAGCACTTCATCGCGCTCGAGCTCCGCGCGTATCTCGCGTATACGCGCAAGCGGGAGCGACTCACCTTCTGGCGTAGCCAGTCCGGCTTTGAGGTGGACTTCCTGCTCGGCGACACGGTGGCCATCGAAGTGACGTCGGAAGTCCGTGCATCGAGTGACAGTATGCGAGGACTGAGAGCCTTGGCTGAGGAGGGCATCTTTCAACGTCTGATACTGGTGTGTCGTGAGGAGGCATTTCGACGGGTTGACGGCATTGAGGTGGTTCCGTGGAGGGACTTTCTCGGGAACCTCTGGCGAGGGCTGTACCTCTGACAACGCGTATTTACGCGAACCGCGGCGGCGCGCACCGCTGACTGCGTCGCGCCCGCCGACATCGCGGCACACGAGCGACAGACTAGTCGCATTCCGCGCGGCGCGATTGTAGTGTTGCGCATCGCTGTCGCGGAGACGCCCCGGGGGTGGGATCGGGACTGGGGCGCGTCATGAGCCTGGACGGGACCACGCTCGATCTGAGTGACACGCCGGCGAACGCGCCAACCCAACTATCCCTCGCGCAACGCCACCGCTGGATCCACGCTCACAGTCCGTCGCGCTGGCACGAATGTCGCCGCCGCGGCCACCAGCGCCAGCAACACCGGTGTGACGAAAAACGTGAATGGATCGACGGCGCTCACGCTGTGCAATTGACTCGAGAGCACACGCCCCAGCGCCAGCGCGAGCCCAATGCCAACACCGCCGCCAATCACCACGGTGCGCACGGTGTCACTGAGCACCACGCGCAGAATCGCCGCCGCCGGCGCGCCCAACGCCGATCGTATGCCCAACTCCCGTGTGCGCTGCCACACGTCAAAGGCCGCGACACCAAAAATACCAATCGCCGCCAGTAACAACGCAAGTCCGCCAAAAACGCCGGTGAGCGCCGCGCCAAGTTGGGCCGGAAGCAGCACCACCCGTTGCGCGTCGGTCAGGCGTCGCACCGTGGGCGGTGGCACTGCGGGATCGAGCGCACGCAACGTCTCGACGATCCGACGCGAGACAGCCGGCACCGACGCACCGGGCGTCAACACCACATGCAGATTCAATCCATGATCGGACTGTTGGGCAAAGGGAACATACAGAAACACCGGTGGCGTTTCGCCGAGCGAATTGTAGCGAATGGGGCGCGACACGCCGACCACTTCAAGCCAGGGTCCATCATTGCCGTCAAATCGGATGCGCTTGCCAAGGGGTGACTGATCGGGCCACACCTGCATGGCAAGGAACGCGCGCCGCAAACGCGTTCGGCGCCGACCGCTACCGGCCGCGCCGTCTCGCAGTCCGGCGGTAAGGTCAACCCGCGTGGACTGCAGTGCCGGCGCGAGTCCCGCTACCGCAGATGTCACCCATGTCCCCGCACAAGTGTGAACCATGTCTCAGATTGTGCCAGCTGCCGCATATCAGCGCGTTGCTGCTGCCAGCCGTGACGGAATGCGCGCTGCGGGCGCAGTTGTTGTCAGGGCGCTGCAGCAGAACGCCAGCACGTTCGCTGGTCAATTGTCTGCACACTGGCGCTCGGTCGCGTTGCTGCCTGGACTCGAAGAATGGGACGGCATGAAAGGCTTTTGGAGCTGATTCTTCGCGGTGGCGCCGATGCGAGTGTGGCATTCGACGAACTCTGCGGGCTACTCCGTCACCTGGGGTTCGAGGAGAGAGTTCGCGGCAGCCATCATATTTTCCGCCGTGCAGGTGTTTCCGAACTAATCAATCTCCAGCGCGACGGCAGCAAGGCCAAGGTCTACCAAGTCCGACAGGTCCGAGTGATCTTTACGAAGTACGCGTTGGGTGGGGATGCCGCGACAACGGCTGAGGAGGACTGATGCAGCAGCACAAATACCAATTGATCGTCTACTGGAGCGGGGAGGACGATGCCTTCGTCGTCGATGTGCCTGAGCTGCCGGGTTGCATGGCGCATGGTGCATCGCCGAATGCGGCGGTCGCGAACGCCCAGGACGCCATCGTGCTCTGGCTGGATACCGCTCGCAAGACGGGCCGCGAGATTCCGGAGCCGAAAGGGCGTCGACTTCCTTTTGCGAACGAGAATCGGATCGTCACTGCGCGTTTCTCGAATCC
>JANOKE010000578.1:0-1873 GCA_031419135.1 Gemmatimonadaceae bacterium | reverse complement strand
ACGAATCACTTCGTGAATTGCACGGCGCGGGATCATGGGCAGGGCGACTGAAGGGCGGGGAATGGCGTCAACGACGCCACCCATACAGTGTCGCGACTTCCCCTCGGGGGCAACTCCCCGTGGGTCGCCAATGTCGCCTTGTGCGCCGCCGCGCCCCCCGTAATCGTTCGGGACCTCAATTCCGGTCTTACGCATGAAGGATCTCACAACAGGTTCCATCCCGCGCCACATCATTCGACTGGCCATTCCCATGGCGGCGGGGATGATCTTCCAGACGCTCTACTATCTGGTGGATCTCTACTTCGTGGCGCGGCTGGGAGACGCCGCCGTGGCTGGCGTGAGCGCAGCCGGCAATGTGCAATTCATCGTTATGGCATTCACGCAGGTGTTGGGCGTTGGCACGATGGCACTCATCGCGCATGCCGTGGGGCGACGCGACCAGAATGACGCGAATCTGATATTCAACCAGAGTACCATGCTGGCCATGGTATGCGGCGTTTCCGTGCTCATTGGCGGTTTCCTGCTCTGCGATAGATACATGCAGGCGGTCGGTGCGGATCCCGCAACGGTGGACGCCGGCACGCGATACCTCCGCGCGTTCATCCCCGGGCTGGCGCTCCAGTTTGCCCTGGTGTCGATGGGTTCCGCGCTTCGGGGGACGGGCATCGTCAAGCCGACCATGCTGGTGCAGATCGTCACCGTCGTGATGAATATCGTGTTGGCGCCGGTGCTCATTGCCGGTTGGGGTACCGGTAAACCGTTGGGGACTGCCGGGGCCGGGCTGGCCAGTTCTCTGGCCATCGGAACGGGCGTTGTGATGATGACGGTGTACTTCCTGCGCCTTGAGCACTACGTGGGTTTCAAGTCACATCTCCTGCGCATTCGCGGTGACGTGATCGGACGTGTGTTGCGCATTGGCCTCCCGCCGGGCGGGGAATTCGCGCTGATGTTCACGTACACGGCCATCGTGTACTACGTCATTCGCGATTTCGGCGCTCCGGCACAGGCGGGCTATGGCATTGGCTCGCGCGTGATGCAGTCAATCTTCATGCCCGTCATGGCGGTGGCTTTTTCAGCGGCGCCCTTGGCAGGACAGAATGTTGGCGCGGGGCGAATGGATCGCGTGCGTGAAACGTTTCGTTGGGCGGCCATCATTGGCTGCGTGCCAATGGCCGTGCTCACCCTGCTCTGTCAGATCCGTCCCGAATGGCCGATTGGCGTCTTTACGAAAGAGGGAGAAGTGATTGCGGTAGGTGCCGACTTCCTGCGTGTCATCTCGTGGAACTTCGTTGCCACCGGATTGATCTTTACCTGCTCCGGGATGTTTCAGGCGCTTGGCAATACCATTCCTGCGTTGCTCAGCAGCGCATCGCGGATGCTCACGTTTGCGCTTCCCGCTCTCTGGATGTCAACGCGTCCGGGATTCGGACTGCGTCAGTTGTGGCTGCTGTCGGTGGTCACAACGGGCGCGCAAGCCTGCATCAGTGTGTGGATGCTGCTCCGCGAATTGCGTCGTTCACGGGGGCAACATCCGGCGCTTGTGGACGCGTGACCTGGCGTAGAGGGGGGCCGGAAGGGCAGGCCGGAGGGTTGAACCTGGAAAGGGGTGAGGCCGGAGGGTGAGCAACTACAGGGGTGAGGGTGGAGCGGCGGGCGGGCAGGGGCGAGGGGGGGGTCGGCCCACACCCCAGGCCGCACGTCCCCCACCCCCTTTTTGGGGTCGCCTTTATTGGCTCAAACGCCCCCTTGCGGGGGTCGGGGGGTGGGGTTTTCCGGGTAGAAAAGATGCGTTTTCCGAGCAAAACGGACAAAAGCACCATCCTTTTCAACCCGCAAATCACGGTGGAAAACATCCCGGCGGCGGCCTACGAAT
>JANOKE010000577.1:0-1122 GCA_031419135.1 Gemmatimonadaceae bacterium | reverse complement strand
GCCGCAGGTCCAACGCGAGAACCTGCCGCTCCTCCTCACGCGGACGCCGTATGGCATCGGCGGCTCGGCGGGCGTCTTCGTCACGTCGTACGCCGAGATGGCTGAAGACGGTTACGTCTTCGTCTTTCAGGACATCCGTGGACGCTTTACGTCGGAAGGAAAGTTCGTGATGTTGCGTCCGCCGCGCGACCGGAAGGATCTCAAGGCAATCGACGAAAGCACCGACACCTACGACACGATCGAGTGGCTGCTCAAGAGTGTCCCGCGCAACAATGGGCGTGTGGGACAGCTCGGCGTATCGTATCCGGGATGGCTCACGGTGATGTCGATGCTCGACCCGCATCCGGCGCTCAAGGCCGTGTCGCCGCAAGCGTCGCCGGCGTCGATGTTCCTCGGCGATGACTTCTACCACAACGGGGCATTCCGCCTGGCCTACGGTTTTGAGTTTGTGGCAATGATGGAGAGCGGCAAGGGCGTACAGCGTTTCGAATTCGACAAGGTCGATAACTATTCATGGCATCTCGAGAATGGTCCTTTGTCAAACGTCAACGCTAAATACTTCAAAGGAGAGCGCCCCACGTGGAACGACTTTGTGGAGCATCCCAACTTCGATGCGTTCTGGCAGCGTGAGGCTGTTGCGCAGTATCTCGATCGCGTGAATGTGCCGACGCTCAATGTGGGCGGCTGGTGGGATCAGGAAGATTTCTACGGGCCGCTCACCATCTACCAGGCGCTCGAGAAGCACGATAACAAGGGCATCAACTACCTGGTGGTGGGTCCGTGGAATCACGGAGGATGGCGCGGGCGCTCCGGGCAGACGCTGGGCAATATCGACTTCGGCAGTGCCACCGCTCCGTACTTCCGGAAGAACATCGAAGCACCGTGGTTCGCGTACTGGCTCAAGGACAAGGGCGCGCTGAAGCTGGCGGAAGCCACCACGTTCGAAGCCGGCGCCAACGAATGGCGCGCGCACGCGACGTGGCCACCAAAGCAGAATGTCACGTCGCGTCGGCTGTATTTCCAGCCGGAAGGGAAGCTCGGCTACGAACCACCAAAGGCGGGTGACCCCAAGCCGTACGATGCATACGTGTCCGATCCCAACAAACCGATTCCGTATCGCGC
>JANOKE010000576.1:0-7271 GCA_031419135.1 Gemmatimonadaceae bacterium | reverse complement strand
GACGAGTGGAGACGTTGACGCCCAGTCTGCAAACGCGCGTGAATTGCTACTGGAAGAAATCGCGTCTCTGGCGCTTCCGACAGACTTCGCTGTTCGCGGTGGCGCCCTCGCTGCGGACGGAACAGTGCTTCTTTGGAGTGCGAAAGCACTCTGGAAGATCGCGCCGACGAGGGATAGCACCGTGCAGATCTGCCCGGACGTCATAGTTGCCCCAGGCCTCACGGTCTTTTCGGGTGTTCCCGGCCGGTATGAGTTCTTCGAGTCGACATCACGACAGGCGTTCCGGATTGACCCGCGACGCGATTGCCAAACAGCGCCTGTGTGGTCAACGGCGAGCCCCGAGAGCTTGATAGGAAGAACGTCGGAAGGCTGGATTGAAATCGGGCAGCGTAGCTCAACCAGCTGGACCGTGCGTGCGCAAAACCGTCGGATCGGCGATTCGACCGCCGTGATTTCGGACACGACCCCAATTCGATTCGGCAAGATTGAAGACTATACGTCGACGCCTGCCACGAATGCAGTGCTCCTCACCGAACGGCAATTCCCGTTCCGAACGTTTCGCATTGGTCCCGAAAAAGCCATTACCCTCGCCCTTGACCCCGCCGCGCGTCTTGCGGCTCGCACGCGGGCCGAACTATTGAATGGATGGGTGAGCCTGCGACTGGTGCTACTCGATGGCGCCTTTCTGCAGATCATTGCTGACCCCAGAAGCGACCAACGAAGGCTCATCCTCCTTGATGAACACGGACAGTTGATCCGAACTAGCGTGCTCGACGTGGCGATGGGTATGCTGGATGCAAATCGCGAGAAGAAGGTTCTCATTGCAGTAAGAAACGTTGGACATCGACCCCGGTGGCCACCTCAAATTCCCCCAGCGGTGGCCGGGTCAAACTCCCCCACCTGAGTCGGGGAAGCGGCAGGAATGGAGCGGTCGACACGGCCGCTTCAGGCCAGCGTTGTTCAGCCGCGAATATTCTGCTCGATCGATGGACAGGGGAGAGACGCGCGCGGAGCGCCGGTAACTGGGCCCAGTGGAACAGCGCACGGGGCGGGCGATGCAAGCCGTTCGTGCTCGTGAGGCCGAGCTGCGGCAGCTCGCCCCCTGACAAAACGGTTACACCGCCAGTGACTCCCGGACACGGCTGGGTCCCAACCATCCCCAGATCCCATGCCCCTTGTCACTTCCGCTCTCTAGATTTCCCGAGGACCCTATTCGTGTGACCCAGCTGCTGCCCTTCCACCCCGAGACACTCACATGCGACTGCGATCGAACCTGATGCCTGTACTGGCCGCTTGCGCCCTGATTGCTTGCGCTCCAAAAGCCGATGTGGCGAAGATCGACTCCGCCGCACTGGCTATGACCACCATGGCGCCGAAGAGTCTGTTCGATCGCCTCGGCGGGCAGGCCTCCATCGCCGCGGTCGTGGACGGGTTTGTCGCCAACGTCGCTGCCGACGCACGCATCAACAAGCACTTCGGCCGCGTGGCCAGTGACACCGCGGCGATGCGACAGTTCAAGGCCAAACTGGTGGATCAGATCTGCCAGGGAACTGGCGGACCGTGCACGTATGCCGGACTCGACATGAAAACCACACACCAGGGCATGGCGCTCACCGATGCCGATTTCGACGCGCTCGTCGACGATCTCGTGAAGGCACTCGACGCCGCCGCCGTCCCGAAACAAGAGAAGGACGATCTGCTCGGCGTGCTGGGTCCGATGCGCGCTGATATCGTCACCAAGAAATAGATCGACTCCTACAGCACTGCCGACGTTCACCTTCGAGGAGAGCCATTCCATGCGCCCGTCCAGCCGCCTTCTCGCCGCCGCCGTACTCCTGGCCTGCACCGTCTCCCCCGCTTTCGCTCAGCAGGGCGAGGCGCTCCTCCGCTCGGAGGGAAAGTTCAGCCCCATTCCCAAGCCGGAGTTCGGCACCCCGACGACGCTGGTCTACAAAGTGTCATGGGACGTCACGGTGGGGCCGGAGAAGCCCGGTGACATCACGGTCGGCTTCCGCACGCCGGCCAACTTCCTGATGATGACCGACACGTCGGGCGTCCCGCGACGGAACGTGCATCTCGCCATGATCGTGCATGGTACCGCCACGCGATCGCTGCTGCGCAACGATGCTTACCGGGCGGCCACCGGCGTCGACAACCCGAACATCGCGCTGCTCGAAGCGCTCAACAGCGCCGGCGTGCAGGTCATTGTGTGCGGCCAGGCGCTGATCAACCGCAAGGTGCCGCGCGACCAGCTGCTGCCGTTCGTCAAGGTGTCTATTTCGGCCACGCTCGCGCGCGCGGTACTCGCGGCGCAGGGCTACGCGATCATGACGCCCTGAGCCCGTTCAGGACGCTACGGGCGCCCAGTACGCCCGACGTCCGCGATTGTCGGCACCGTGCATATCTCCGGCCATTCCGTGCGGCGGCTGCCGGCCGTCGACGTGGTGCTTGATCCGGACCAATCGACAAACCCGCACGGACTCGTTGGGGGACTTTCGATTTGTTGGTGTGCCAGCGGGCGAGTACCGGGTACGCGTTCGCCGCGTGGGTTTTGAACCGGTAGTGATGAGGATCCTGGCTGTCGCCGACCGCGAGGTTGCGGTAAACGTCGCGATGGTGTCGTCGGCGCGAGCCATCGCGACCATGACGATGGCAGGAAGCTGGAGGCGGTGAGGTGGGACATGGTGTCGTATTTACAATTGCCATTGACAATGTATACACATGAATTATCCCGTCATGCGATTCACGAGTCGCAGTGACAACGCTTCGCGCAACCTGAAGGACTCGCGTCGCGCGCGCTCGCCTGTCGCCCTCGCGGCGGGTCGGGGAAGTGGCCAGCGCGCCCTCAGTCAACCAGCCGCACAATCGACTGCCGTTCGCGATTCACCGTCAACTGGAACACATCCGGCCGCCCGTAGTGCCCGGCCACATCGAAGTTCTGCCGCTCCTCACGCACACGCCGATGTTCGATATCAGCCAGGATCAATCGCTCGTCGTCGGCCACCGGCTCGATGAGCCAGGATCCGTCGGGCGCGGCCACGCATGACCCGCCTTCTGCCATGACCTCGGGCAGGTGTTCCCGCAGCAGCGCCGCATGCGGCAATCCATCAGACACATCCGAACGTCGCAACAGGCCACTCACCGACAGCACGTACGAGCGACCCTCGCGGGCAATGAAGCGCGTGATGTGCTCGGTGTTGCGGACACTGCCCGGCCAGATGGCAACATGCAGGTCTTCACCTTGCGCGTACAACGCCGCGCGCGCGAGCGGCATCCAGTTCTCCCAGCAGTTGAGGGCACCCACACTGAACGGACCCAGCGCTTGCGTGCGCAATCCATGCCCGTCTCCGGCGGCCCAGCTCAGTCGTTCCTCATACGTGGGCATCAGCTTGCGGTGCACCGACTGTATGGTGCCGGTCGCATCGACATACACCAGGCTGGCGAACACGCTGTGCCCGCCGCGGTCGGCCGGACGTTCCATGCAACCGACAATCACGGTGACGCTGCGGGCCCGGGCGGCCTCGAGCACGGGCTCCAGGTGGCCGGCCTCGATCTGCACGGCCTGGTCGAGGTAGTGCGCGTGAAGCGACTTCTGCACCGCCGAATCAAAGCGCGCACCATCCGTCCATTCGATCCAGAACGGATAGCCGGGGATGAGTGCCTCGCCAAACGCAACCAGCTGCGCCCCCGCGTCGGCCGCCTGATGGATGAAAGTGACCACCTTGGCGATGGTGGCTACACGATCAAGCCAGACGGGTGCGATCTGCGCACCCGCAATGCGGATCATGTCATCGTTGGCGACTGGCATGTCTCCATGTGGCACGCGGCGCCCCGGCGGTCAAGGGCACGACCCGTGCTTCCTCGGCTCGCGCGGAACGCTGGCCCTGTCACCGACGGTGGAATTGCTTGGTTTAGCTGGGCGCCAGCACGTTGGGGCGACCGGTAGGGCGTCGCACTGCGGCGAACGCTTGCGTCCCGCTGACATCAAACGCAATCGCGCACAGATGCAACCGACCGCTGCACCTCTACTCCTGCATGACGCGACGGATCCGCCAGTTCCTCCCTGGCCCTGTCATCGACGGCGGAATTGCTTGGTTGAGCTTAGGCCGAATAAGACGCTCGTCGTTCTGCGCGGCCAGCGTCCTCCCGTGGCGAACGCTCCTCGCTTGTTCTCATATCGGCCGTCACTGAAGGCGCACGGTATATCCACGCGCGCTCGACGACCCTACACGTGGGCCTCAGGCAACACCACAAACCCCAGCGCCACCGCGCACACGCGCACTCGATCGTCCAACGACAATACGGCCAGCGGCCCGACACTCTCGCGGAGAACCGTCATGGTGGCGACGTGCAACGCGTCAAAGGTGCGCACCGGATCACCAGGCATGGGTGACCGCGCCCGCAGCAGCACCGAATCGGTGATGGCATGAACATCCCACGTGAACTCCGAACGCTGAAGTAACTGAAGCGCGGCCAGCTCCTCCACCGGTAAAATGCGCGACTGCAATCGCGCCCGTGTAAGGGCGCGCGCACACTCGACGCCAGTAAACGCCGACGTGACCACGCGATCGGCACCGTCGAGCGCACGTCGCACACCCAGTTCGGACGACGTCGTCGGGAACTCGCACGGCGCGATGGCGCGCAGCGCGGCGCTGCCGGCAGGGGTGTGACCTTCACGATCCGTTGCCGTATGCCGTAACCTCATGCATGCCGTTGACCAACTTCGGTGGCGTGCATTTCTCGCGCGGCCGGAGCACCCGATGCTCACCGACTCGTCTCTTCGTCAACTACGAGATAGCGTGCGCGCGCAACGATACCAGTCACCGTGACGCGACCGTTGCTTCTTTCAGGGCTCTTCACGAGATTGCGCAATGGCCTCGGACAACACGACCTCGCGTAGCACGAGCGCGAGCGACGACGAACGGGCGACCGCGCTGCGGCAACGCGCGGCGGCGGTCGCGGAGTTCAAGTCGCGCGTGGATACGCGCGGAATGACGCGACCGGCCCGCTCTCCGGAGGAACGCGCGTTTCTGAAATCGGTCGGAGCTGAAGGGGTGTTTCTCGAAGACTGACTACGGGCCGATCAGTCCCATGCTGGTGCCCGACGGGTCCTTGAAATACCCGAAGGTCCCCATGCCCGGCATACTCATCGCGTCGCCCAATCGCGCGCCGCCCGCTGCATCGATCGCCGTGAGCGTCGCCGAAACATCGTTGGCGTAGACGTACGCCACGGCTGGCAGCGCCGGCGTGTGCGACTGGAACACACCACCAATTCCGGCGCCGGGATCGAACGCGACAAACGCTGGCATAGTAGGCAGCGTACCCCATCCAAACACGTCGTGGAAGAATTGCGGAGTGCCATCGCCAGCCGAATACATCTCGAGACTGCAGATCGTGCCGACCGGTGGTTTGGGATTCGCGCCAAAGGGCATCGGAACAGCCGGCGATCCGATTGGCGAGACGGCGTCGGTCAAGCCGTAGATGGTCTCCGCGACATCCTTGAAACGCCCCAGCGTGCCCATCATGGGAACTTTCCAGCAGGCACGTTCCACGGTGGCGCCAGCGGCGACCACCTGATCGAGCATCGCCTTCACGTCGGTCACGCCGATGTATGGCACGACACCGGGGAATCCGTCGGGCACCTTGGCGCGCAACGCAATCATCGGACCGGCAGAAGCGCTCACCGCCGTCAACTCGGCGGACATCGCCATCATCTGCCAGCCGAACAGTGAGGCGTAAAACGCGCTGGAGGCGGCGAGGTCGTTGGCCGAGATCACAACGAGGACAACGGGATGTTGACCGTTGCCGGCGGGGGCTTGGGGCATGTTCATGAGGATATTCTACCGCAGAGCCGTTCTTTGAACCATTGGAGACGGGAGACTGGAGACGGGAGACATCCAACCGGCACAATTGCGCTTGCCGGCGGACGTCTCCCGTCTCCCGTCTTCAGTCTCCCGTCTCCATTCCCCATATCCGACTACCGCACGAACACCTGCTCTCCCCCCACCACCGTACGCACAATCGCGATGTCCTTGATGACCTCAGGCTTCACCGTATGCGGATCATCTGACAACATGACAAAGTCGGCCAGCTTGCCAAGGGAAATCGATCCCTTGATCGCTTCCTCGTGCGCCGCATATGCACCGTTCAACGTGTTCACCCGAATGGCTTCGCTCACGCTGATGCGCTGGTTCACGCCCCAAGACGTGCCGTCCCATCCGGTACGCGTCACCATCCCCTGAATGCCCATCAGCGGCGCAAACGGCCCCGGGCTGAAGTCCGATCCAGCCGCCGCGTGAATACCCGCATCGAGCATGGTGCGAAAGGCCATACTGCGTTTCATGAGCGCTTCGCCGTAAAACGGGAACTTGTCGGTGTTGTAGTACGCGTACGTGGTGAACATTGACGGAATGGCATCCAGCGCCTTCATCCGCCGCACCAGATCGTCGGTGATCAGTGTGCAGTGCGTGATCTTTGGACGCGCATCCGCACGCGGAAACTTCTGCAGCGCGCGTTCGAACGCCGTGAGGTACATATCGATGGCCACATCGCCATTGGCATGACAGTTCACCTGAATGCCGGCACGATGCACTCGCTCCACCCACGCATCCAGCGTGGGCTGCGTCTCGGTCACATTGCCTTTGTAATCGGTGCCCGTGTACGGCACGCTCATGGCCATAGTGCGCTCGGAGAACGAACCGTCCACCGTATGCTCCGACGTGGCGCCAAATCGAATCCAGTCGTCACCAAAGCCGCTCTTGATGCCGCTGGTGATCATCGACTCGAGCACGTTGCCACTGGATTCGTAGTTCACACGGTGCTTGAGATCACCACGCGCTCGCACGTCCTGAATCGCGGCAAGGTCGCCGCCTTCGTGGTGCACCGTGGTGAGTCCGTAGCGCGCGAACTCCTTCGAAATGTGTGCGATGCCATCGCGGTCGCGCTTGTCACGCTCGGCGGCGGAGAATTGCGGGCGTTGTCCAGCAGCATTCAATATGTTCATGGCACGGTCGGTTACGCGCCCGTTGAGATCGCCGCTGGCGTCCTTGTCGAACGTACCGCCCGGCGGGTTGGGTGTGTCCTTCGTAACCTTGGCCAGCTCGAACGCCTTGCTGTTGTAGAACGCCGTGTGTCAACCGCGATGCCGCACCACCACCGGGTGCTCGATGCTCACCTGATCAAGGTCGCGCCACGTGAGTTGGCGTTTTTCCTTGAGCTTCGTGTCGTCGTGGAAGTAGCCCGATACCCAGGTGCCCGGCGGCGTGTGCGTG
>JANOKE010000575.1:0-2214 GCA_031419135.1 Gemmatimonadaceae bacterium | reverse complement strand
GGCGCTGGGTCGACTGCAGGAACTCACCACGGCGCGGATCGGCGACGGCCATCCGTTCGCCTTCGAAGAGTTCCTGCATGGCGTCAGCGGGGTGCCAGGCGGCACCGCGCAGATGGCCTATTCGGCCACGGGCCTCGTCTTCATGTGCCACGCAGGAACGTCATCCACACAGAAATTCTTCGCCGCATGAGCCACCGTCACGACAGCGCGTTGTTGGCCCAGGAACTGCTGGGCATCCTTCAAACACTCTGGGTATCGTCGTCGACAAAACGGCATGTCGTTGGACTCGCCGGCGAGTCGGGGAGCGGTAAGTCGGTAACGGCCGACAGCCTCGCGAAGGTATTCACGGATTCCGGTGTTCGCGCCGTGGTAATCAACCAAGACAACTACTTCGTGCTGCCGCCCCGCACGAATCATGAGCATCGGCTTGAGTCGCTGGCCCACGTGGGTTCGCACGAGGTCAACCTCGCCTTGCTGGCACAGCACATCGATGACTTTCGTGCCGGGGCCGTCGATGTGCTCGGCCCGCTGGTGGACTACCCTGGCAATCGCTTCCTCACGCAGCGATTCGATTTTTCAACGGCCGACATTTTGATCGTCGAGGGCACCTACGCGCTGCGGCTTGTCGATCTCGACGCGCGCGTTTTTTTCGAGGCCACGCACTTGGACAGCGAACCGCGTCGCCGTCGGCGCAATCGAGATATCGACACGCCAATCATCGCCCAGATCCTCACCATCGAACACGACATCATCGCCCGGCAGGCGGCGTTGGCAGACGTGCGGATCGATAAGCAATTCAGGATTGTCGGCGCCCAGGCCTGAGGAATGCAACGCGCACTTCAAAGCGCGCCGACGGGCTTGTCGCTCAGTTCACGCGAGCCCCAACATGCAGCGCGACAGCGCTCATGGTTGGTACCGTCACCGTCGCATCACCGCTGGCGGTGACGACTACCACGGGTCCCGCGCACGCGGCCGAACGACCGCTGGCCGCGGGCGTGAAGTCGTAGCGTGCAACGTTGCAGTAATTGCCCGCAGCGAGCTTCGTGGGCAGCGTTGCCGAGATGTCGCCGGACGTGCGATTGAGCGCCACGAAGCCCGCGCCATCACGGCACATCGCCACGCGGTTTGGATCGTCGCCAATCGAGGCGCTGGCCCGACCGCAGGCTGAAAACGGCGTACCGATTGCCGCGCGTCGGAATGCAACCATGTTGGCGATCGCCGGTCGCCGATGTTCACAAATCCACGCGTTCTGCTGCGCGCTGCCCAACGTCACGGTGCATCGCGACGAACCGTCGGGCGCGAACGTTGACTGCGTCACGCCGGCGCTCGCAGACGGCGGACCGGCATCTCGGCCGCTCAGCGTGGATCGGTCGAATCCGTAGCTCGACATCACACTGGGAAAGCCTTGCGGTTGCGCCAGCATGAAAATCTGCGCCAGCTCGTAGGTGGCGTTTGCATAGTACAGACCCGACCCGCGCTGGGTGTCGTGATTGTCCACGAACACCACGCTCTTGTCGGCCGGCAGCACACCCGGCGCCTGGAGCGTTACGGCCAACAGGGTTCCGCCACTGCTACCGCTGAACGCATCGGTGATCCGGTAGCCGAACTGGAAGTCAGTCACGTCCGACGCCCCGCCCGACGCATAGCCAACGCCGTAGTATTGCTGGGGCGTCACCGCTTCGCCCGTGTTGTTGATGATCTCCATGAACACGTACGGACGCGCGCGCCCCGCAGCCGTGGCCGCAGAGTTGACCCTTGTGATGATCGCCTCGATATCGAGAGGCGCCACGTGTTTGGCGGCATCAATGCGGTAGCCAGCAATGCCGACGGCATTGAGCGCGATCAGGTATTGCGCGATCTTTTCGCGAACGCCCGCGTCTTCCGTGCGCAGGTCGGCCAGTCCTACCAGTTCGCAACTCTGTACCTGGAACGCAACCGTGTAGCTGTCGATGCCGCATGCTGAATGGAAATCCGTGCTGTTCAAGGGAACGGCAGGATAGCTGTACTTGGAATACGTGCTGCCGCTGCTGCCAATGCCGCTTCCAGCCGTCATGTGGTTGATGACGACATCGGCATAGATATCCACGCCAGCCGCGCGACACCGCGCCACCATGTCGGTGAGCTCCGCCGCCGTACCCGACCGCGACTGGTCCAGGCGATAACTGACGGTCTGATACCGCTGCCACCACGGGTAGAACGCGCCGCCGCTCGTGA
>JANOKE010000574.1:0-1860 GCA_031419135.1 Gemmatimonadaceae bacterium | reverse complement strand
GAGGCACGAACATGTGCCGAGGACGGTGAATCGTGGCCTCGCCGCGGGCCACGAGCGCGGTGAGGCTCTGCTCGCCCGCCGCAAACGCCCGAGCCAACGCAATTACACGCAACCGATCGGACATGCGGGCGGGCTGAGTGTTCCAACGAGTCTGACTCTGCGTGAGCGAGCCTGCGCCGTCGCGCAGAGAGGCTCACGCCGCGAAATCCCAGCTTCAGGTACATCCCTGGGGTAACCCCAGAGTGGCAGCGCATCGTTGAACCGGAGTCAACGGTGATCTCCCTGCTTGAAACACTCAGTCCAGCGCCCGACGCACACGACGATGATACTCCGCGCGCGGTGGACTTGTCGAGACCCCACCGCGGCGCCTTCCCGGGAGCGCGAGTGCAATCGTCCGGTGGCCCGCGACTGATACCAACTCGGTCCACGCGATCGCGAACGCGGAACCGTGGTGGGTGCTGCGAGTCACGATCATGTCCGTAAGCCGGTGAGAAACACGAGACGGCGGCTCGCAACTTCTCCCACCGACGAGTGAAATAGGCATGTTGGTGAATCCGAGTTGTCATTGAGCGAGTTCTCCACGATCAGTCGCTTCAGAGCTCGACCGCGAACTCGTTTTTCCCCAGCACTCGCGTTGGGCCAAAGGTGATTGGGCCGGCGCTTCCCGATCCCGGTGGAATGCTACAGCTGGCCTGTGAGGCAATTTCGACGCTGGGGAACTGTCCGGCGGCTCGAGTGAGCTGGAAGGTGCTGTCCTTGAAGGCCTTGGCCGAATTGAAACAGTACACCGGGGCGGTGGTGCCCAGCACCGTCCGGAAACTGCGAAACATTTGCGGCCACTTGTAGTCGGTGCCACCCGACGGATTGCCCCAGTAGTCGAACGCACCAATCACGTAAATAGCGTCTACGGCGCCTCCGTTGAAGGCCGTCTTCATACTGGCGAGCATTCTCCTGAACTTGTCGGGCGGCGTGCCGCAGCTGAAATGTGCGCCGACCAACGTGCCATTGGCGACACTGCAGGTTACCGTCGTGCAGGTGCTGACGCCGGGATAGCCGATCGTGCTGGTGTCGGTGCCGACGCTCTCCTCGTAGATCACTTTCATGGTGTGTCGACCTCTGTGAACAATGGTAAGCGGGAAGGCGACACTCGACATCGTCAGGATGGCGATAGCGCAAGCGATTGAATCACTCCCGATCCTTGACGCGGATTGGATATTGCGCCGGCTATCGATCGTGCCCCGCTGCCTACGCATCGGATGGGCAAGCCAACTTGATGCATGATTTGCACACCGTCGTAATGATGCGCTCATTTGCCATCTCGAGCGCCTGTTCCGCCGCCAGTGCCGTCGCGACGTCCCCTCTGGTCAACGCCATCCGCACGGCGTCGCGTGTGGAGCTCGCCGCGGCGTGCGGGAAGCGGGCCACTACATCGTGCAGGAATTCCGATGAGCGCAACTCGGCGAGCCAGAACTCTATCTGCGCCTGCGTCGCCTCAGCGCCACGCGCACTGTCGTACGACGCGTCAACCAGACGACGCAACATCGGCCAGTCCTTGTCGCGCTGCGTCTTCTTGGCGGCCACGAGGTTCTCGAGCGCCATCATCTCCACGTCCACGTCTATCGACCGCGCGTGGTCGGGAAGGACCACCGTTGTTCGACGTTCCCAGAGCGTCTCGAACGAAGCAACGCCACGCATGCGGCTCATGATGTCGACGCGAAGAGGCGGCACGGCCGCATCGGGGACACTGAAGTGCACCGCATGGCCGCGCTGCAGGTACTGCATCTCGAACCGTGGCACGGCAATGACCGTGGCCGAGAGTTCGTGCACCGCCGCCGCCAACTTGGGCAACGCACTTTCAGT
>JANOKE010000573.1:0-2654 GCA_031419135.1 Gemmatimonadaceae bacterium | reverse complement strand
CCAAGCTGCTCGGGGCAGCGGCATTTGCAATACTGGCGTTCACGCTTTATCGGTGGATGCTGCGCAAGAACGCCGACACACCAATCGGCGCGTAACGTCGCCAGCCCAACTCAGCGGTCTACTGTCAGTATCGCAAACGATGAGTAAGCGTCTCCAGTTCTCGCTCACTATGTCCCATCGCATGCCGTTCTCACCTGAAACCATGTACCAGGCGTGGACAACAGGGTGGGCCAGGTGGTTTGCCGAGCCGGACTCTATTCGCATGCAGCCGGTGGTGGGTGCGCCATTTCACTTTGAAGTGGCGCAGCGCTTCGAAGACGACACGCCCATGAAGCGTCATCCGCACTACGGACGCTTTCTGCAGCTCGAACCCAATTCTGTAGTGGCGCTCACCTGGGTTACCGCTGGTACCGCTGGTGCCGAGACAACACTGACAGTCGCGTTCACGCCGGATGCCGATGGCACCATCATTACGCTCACGCACGAAGGATTCATGACCGAGGCTGCGCGCGATCAGCATGCGGCGGCCTGGCCGATGGTACTGGCGCAGCAGGAAGCGAAGTTGGGCGCGCGGCCTGACGCAGCACAGTCCACGCCCGGAGCGCTGCGGGCCAACCGATCAATCCCCGACGCGACGTTTATCCCGGTGCGCAGCTACCCCGATCTCGACCAAGCCGTTGCGTGGCTGCGCGACGTGCTTGGCTGTCGGGAACGGTTGCGAATTCCCGGGCACCGCGTGCAACTCACGCTTGGGAACGGCGCCATTGTTGCTGTTGCCTGGGATGCCAACGCCGCGCCCGCCACTGGTGGGCGACCTCCGGCAATACTGATGGTTCGCGTGAGCGACATTGATGGCACATACGCTCGCGCACTGGCGAACGGCGCAACCGGTCTCAGTGCGCCTGCCGATCAGCCGTATGGCGAGCGACAGGCGTCGGTGCGCGATCCGGCTGGACACGCCTGGACGCTGACGCAAACCATATCCGATGTCGACCCCGCAGTATGGGGCGGAGTGCTTGTCACATGAAACACCGCGTGAACGGAGAGTCGCAAATGATCTGGCTACATTCGGAGCAACACCGGTGAACACACGACGGGAGTTCCTGATCAAGGCGCCGGTCGCGCTGGCCGGTGTCGCGGCAGCGTGTCGAGGGAGTGAACAGCCTGCAACGGCGGGTAGTGGTGCGGCGTCGAGTACACCAGGCGCACCGCCGGCCTTTGGCACGTCGGCTGGCGCGGGTCCCACCGTTTCGGCCGACGATTTTGCCGCCGCCGAGAAATTGTCGCAAGTGTCGTACACGGCCGAAGAGCGCGCGATGTTGGCGGAGAGTTGGCGCCGGACGCTGTCGTCTACGCTCGAGCGACGCGTGGGACCGCGCGTGGTACCCATTCCGCCGGAGTTGTCACCGGCCACTGTGTGGAGTCCGGCGCAGGCCGTGAATTTCGTGGCGCCCACACGCGATCGATTCGTTCGCAGCACGGGTGATCCGGGTCAGCTGCCGGCGAGTGACGATGACATCGCATTCGCGCCGGTCACGTCGCTGTCCCGTTGGATTGAGCGCAAGCAGCTTACCTCGCAACGTCTGACGCAGATTTACCTCGATCGTATTGCGAAGCACGACGGCAAGCTGCGTAGTGTCATCACGCTTTCGCGCGACCGCGCGTTGTCGCGCGCAAAGGCGGCCGACGCCGAGATTGCGGCGGGCAAGTATCGTGGTCCGCTACACGGCATTCCGTTTGGTGTGAAAGATCTGCTGGACACGGCAGGAATCGCCACCACGTATGGTGCCGAGCCGTATCGCGATCGCGTGCCGGAGAATGACTCGGTGGTGGTGAAGCGACTGGAAGATGCGGGCGCAATTCTCATTGCCAAACTCAGCCTGGGCGCACTGGCGTTGAACGACATCTGGTTTGGCGGACAGACGATGAACCCGTGGTTGCTGGAAGAAGGTGCGTCGGGTTCGAGTGCAGGACCGGGTGCCGCCACGGCGGCGGGGCTGGTGGGGTTTTCCATTGGCAGCGAGACGGGGGGCAGCATTGTGAGCCCCAGCATGCGCTGCGGCGTGACAGGATTGCGCCCTACCTTCGGGCGTGTGCCGCGAACGGGTGCGATGACACTGTGCTGGTCGCTGGACAAGTTGGGGCCGATGACGCGCGGTGTGGAAGATGCCATGCTGGTGCTCAACGCCATCAGCGGCCCGGACAGCGGCGATGTGTCGAGTGTGAGCAGCCATCTCGATTACGACGCCAATGCCAGCGTGAACGGACTGCGCGTCGGCATTTTCCCCGCGTGGATGCAGCAGGCGCCATCAACCGACGTTGACCGGGCCGCGGTGGAATCGGTGCGAACGCTCGGCATGAAAACGGTGGATCTGACGTGGCCCGACATTCCGCACAATGCGTTGATGCTGATTTTGTTCAGCGAGGCCGCGGCGGCGTTCGAAGAGCTTACGCTGTCGGGAACGTCACGCACCATGCAGGTGCAGGTGCCCGACGCGTGGCCCAACCTGTTTCGCATGTCGCGATTTCTGACGGCGGTGGACTTCGTGCAGGCCGACCGGTTGCGACGGCGTTTTGCGCACGAGGTGGCGACTATTTTCGAGCAGGTGGATGTGCTGCTCGTGCCGTCGTTGCGCGACGAGACGCTCACCACC
>JANOKE010000572.1:0-1404 GCA_031419135.1 Gemmatimonadaceae bacterium | reverse complement strand
GTCGGCGACGGCGGTGGAGCGGGCGAAGCAGGCGGGGATGAATTTCGTGGTGGGGTTCGACGCCTGAGGGGGGAGCGTGACGTGACGGTGCGCGTTGCACGCTTGAGAACGCTTGTAGCAGTCGAGAACGCTTGCAGCATTCCGATGAAACGCGCGAGCTTGATGGTCCTACCGAACTTGGTCCTGAAACCATTCTCTTTTCCACTCCCGCTCGAGACGCCTATATGTTCCGTTCGCCTCAGTCTTTCACAATACCGTCCCTTACGCGATGCGGTGCGTTGCTCGCGCTGTCGATCGCCGCGACGGCCAACGCGCAGACGACAACGTCGGCCGGCGGCGCAAACGCGGCCGCCATTCAAACGCAGGTGGATGCGTTTCGCACAGTCCTCGGCCCACTCAACGCCAACGTCGCCGGATCGTTTGGCAGCGGGAGACGCGAGATCAATTGGGACGGCGTACCTGACGGATTTTCTGCGCCGAACGCATTGCCGTCCAACTTCTTTAATGTGAACTCGCCGCGCGGTGTGACATTCTCCACGCCCGGCACTGGGTTCGCGGTGAGCGCTACGGCGGCGTCGGGCACCCCGGCCAGGTTTGGGAATATCGATGCGTCGTACTCGAGCGTCTTCGACACGTTCAGCCCGCAACGACTGTTCACCGCGATCGGCAGCAACGTTGTCGACGTGAACTTCTTTATCGCGGGCACTACCAGCGCGGCGTTGACGCGTGGCTTTGGCGCGGTGTTCAGCGACGTGGATCTCGCCAGCACCACGTCCTTGCAGTTCTTCGACGCCGCGAATGCGTCGCTCGGCACCTTCGTCGCGCCAACTGGCCTGTTCTCATTCCTCGGCGTGTCATTTGGCTCGTCGGTGATCAGTCGAGTTCGTATCATCAACGGCAACACCGCGCTCGCGCCCGGTGTGCTGGATGGTGTGGTGGCCGGTGTCACGCGCGACCTCGTCGTTATGGACGACTTTATTTACGGCGAAACGGTGGTACCGGAACCGAGTACGTATGCGTTGATGGCCGCCGGACTGGTTGCATTAGCGATGGTGCGCCGGCGCCGTCGTGTGACCTGAACGCTGCTGACGTCATGGGTGAAGGTCGGGCTGGCGAAGCGAGAGACCTGCCAAAGTAAAGATTCGTGCTGCGGCTGCGTGCGGCACGAATCTTTACGTGTTATGCGGAAACGCGCGCGAAGAACGCGTGATCTGGCGTCTCGCGGTGACAGCAGGAGCACCGGAGATTCCGTCGCCACGACGAGCAAGTCCCTCTCCCCGGTCACCAACAACTCGGCCGCTCCACTGATCGCCGAAGCGAGAACCCAATCGTCATCGCGATCGCGAATACGGATGGGCGAGGCCGTTCGTGGTTTCGGAATGACTGTCTGATCTCGTAGCAAAC
>JANOKE010000571.1:0-6125 GCA_031419135.1 Gemmatimonadaceae bacterium | reverse complement strand
TTCGCGATCTCCGGGCACTACCCGACGAACCGCGCCGCACCTTTGGTTATGCGATTCACCTGGCGCAGCTCGGTCGGCATCACCTCGCCGCGAAGAGACTGAAAGGAGAATTCGCTGGGCTCATCGAGGTTGTCGATGATTTTGACGGCGGAACCTATCGCGCGATCTACACGGCAAAGCTGGCCGACGTGGTGTACGTGCTCCATGTCTTCCAGAAGAAGTCGACGCGAGGGATCGCCACCCAAAAACACGACGTCGCGGTGATCCGCGAACGGTGGCAGCGAGCCAAGGCGGACTACGCAGCCCATCACAAGGATCGAGAGGAGTGACATGGCAAAGCGCAACGCGGGTGTGGCAACCAAGACGCTCGACGAAGTCCCGGTCACGCGTGGCAGCGGGAACGTCTACGCGGACCTCGGTTTCGCAAACCCCGCCGAGGAACTCGCGAAGGCCCAACTCGCGTTGATGATCGATCATGCGATTCAGGAACGCGGGCTCACGCAGCAGGCCGCCGCGAGGCTCATGGGTGTTGATCAGCCCAAGGTGTCGCACATACTGCATGGGCGTCTGGGTGGTTTCTCCACGCAACGGCTCATGGAGTTTCTGACGGCCCTTGGGCGTGACGTCGAGATCGTGGTGCGTCAGGCACCTCGATCCCGGAAGCGTGGCCGGTTGCGAATCGCCGCTGCCTCCAGGAGGTGAATCCGAAGAGCCGCGGAGCAATGCGCGTGGCTGCGCGCGATGGTGGCTCGCGGAACGGGTGACGGGCGTCGACCGTGACGTTGAACTGCGATGAGGTGTTTCGGTCAAACGGGGAGCGCGTAAAAGCTGGTAGCTAAAAGACGCGAAGCATACATTGAAACGACCCATCAGACGCGGACAGTCCATGAGCCAGCTTTCAGAAACGCACTCAACGCCGTCGATTGACGATCCTGCCTTGGTGGAGATCGTTCGGCGACTCGTGCGGGCCTATCAGCCCAATCGCCTCTACCTCTTCGGATCCGTCGCGCGGTCAACCAGCGGGCCGGACAGCGACTACGACCTGTTGGTTGTAGTACCTGATGATGTGCCTGCGGAGCGGCGTCAGAGTCGCTTGGCCTACACGGAACTTCGTGGAACCGGAGTGGCGGCAGATATACTGGTGTGTACGCAGAGCTACTTTGACGACCGTCTGGATCTGAAGGCGTCCCTTCCGGCGACAGTCGTGCGGGAAGGGGTGTTGCTGCATGCCGCGTGAATCTGCCCGTGTCGCCGATACGAATCGGCAATTGATCCAATTGTCCCGTTGACGCAGTATGCCTGGAAATTTCGGTATCCAGGAGACGTCGAACTCCCCTCGATGGCAGACGCGAATGTTGCTATCGAGTCTGCACGTGACCTGTTCGCGACTGTCCGACGGCGGCTGCAGATCGATTACGCGCCATAGCGTTGCGACATCATGGAGAAACTGGCGAGTGTCACTCTGCATAGACACGCGTTCGAGTCGCCTCCACTCGTTCGCGAAAATACGGACTGCGAATCGACGCTGGAGTGATGAGATCGACCGACCGACAGAATAGCGCCTCAAGCCTTTCCGCGAGACCGAGATATCGGTCAGCCAGCCTGCCGCTAACCTCGAAACGAAAAGTTACGATGAAGTCGAGATCGCTGTCGATAGGCTTCCATTGGTCGCTTGCCCTGGGGGGGTCAATCGCCTGTCCGTTCCGGTCAAATGCAAGTATAGGCATGCGAGTTCGAGTTCTTGTCTGCCCAACGATTCACGTTTTGCTGCAAACGCTATCATCGGAAGCGAGTGCGGAGCGCGCGCCGTCCGAAATCGTCTGCGTCTGCCGACAGCAGCGTGATGTCAGCTGG
This sequence comes from Gemmatimonadaceae bacterium, assembly GCA_031419135.1. GTDB lineage: Bacteria > Gemmatimonadota > Gemmatimonadetes > Gemmatimonadales > Gemmatimonadaceae > Gemmatimonas. The sequence continues at coordinate 4,271 of JANOKE010000571.1, read as the reverse complement.
CTCGTTGCACGGCGAGCAATTTTGCGGCGCACCGCCTGCGGGAACTCGACGAACACGAATTGTCCGTCGTCAAAGAGATAGTCCTCGCCGCTCTCGATGCACAGTGCAAATTGCTTCGCGGTTCGCTTCATGGCTGATCGAGGTAACCTTGGATCTTGAGGTTGCGCCACCGTACCCGGTCATACGCCTGCGCAGGAAGTCGCGCACCTTGAGGCTCGGACCCGCAGCGATGGGCTCGATCTCGGTGATCGCGCCAACGACGTCGACTTTCACTGGATCAATGTTGCCGAAGACCTCATCGGAGGCGTTCCCACGCGTCTCGCGGTGACAGCATGGGCACCGGCGATTCCGTCGCCACGACGAGCAAGTCCTTATCTCCGGTCACCAACAACTCGGCCGCTCCACTGATCGCCGAAGCGAGAACCCACTCGTCATCGCGAATGCGAATGGGCGAGGCCGTTTGTGGCTTCGGAATGATCGTTTGCTCTCGTAGCAAACGCTCAACGGAAGCCAGCTGCTCTGAAGTGGCGTCGAAGCGCTCCAGCAGGACGCACCGAAGCGCAGAATACGCGCCCGGGGTCGCTCACCGAGCACCGCGGTGAACCGCTCCCGGCTCGCCGCGATGCGACGGTCGGTGATTGATCCGTCGTCCGCTTTGCTGGACAGCTGACTCTCGCGCTTGTGCAGATCCAGGCCTATAATCTCCACAGTGGTTGGCCTCCCGGTATGCGCCCCGTCGTCAGACGGTGAGCGCGTGAACAGTGGTGGAGCAGGGTGCACCTCCACGATACCGTGGAGGCCCAACCGCCGCTTCATACCAACTTCCGGCGACATCGTCAAAGCAGTCAGTCAGCGTAACGGGGGCACGTTTGGGTCGATAAAAAGGTCGCCTTGCAAGCGCGAGGTTCTTCACTTTTCGAACAAGGGGTGCAGCCATGTCACATATTTGCGGAACCGTTCCCGTAATGACCCCGAATTTTCACATTGGACCTGATACTGGAGAGGCGACAACGTCGCCGAATACATGGGCAAAGACGCTGACCTATGCGGCTGCGCCAAGCGGCACGAAGTTCATAATCCTCCACTTTATGAACGTCACGCTGTCAGGTGGCAATCGTCTCGAAGTCGACCTCGGCTATGATACTGACGTGTTCACTGCGGCCAATGGCGGCTCGTTCTGGACGCGACCGATCAACGTAGGCGTGGTAGGTCCAGGCATTGCCATCCGTTACATCAAGGGCAGCGGCAATACGGGCGGTGCGTTTGTGGACCGGTTTGGGCGCGGCGAAAGCCTCCAAAGCGTCGATAGCGGTCACAACAGCGTAACCAATTGCAATCCGTTCTTGCTCAATGGCTGGGTTGAACCAAATTTCCCTCATATTCCCGGGTCAACTGCACCAAAATATGACCCGTTTTGGATCTGCAACGGAGCGGCGACGCCTCAGTGGCAAAACGCCCGGTGTGCATCGTCCGGATCGGTTCAGGAAATGATATCCAAAAGTGTCGGCATGATCGTGACGGTGCATCCGCCCGGCGGCGGACATCCGCAAGAAAGTGTCAGCACTTGCTCCGTGACGCTCATCGACTCAGATCTGGTTGTTCTGGCAGCGCATTGTATTGAAAACCACCAGTTCGAAGTGCCGACCAGTTCGGTTACTTTTGACTATGAAGTCCAATGCGACGGTTCGCTTGTACCGGCTTATAATGCTGTCTTCTTCAAGGTTATCAAGCTGGTCAAATTTCGTTTCAACGACGGACGCGACTACGCGATCCTCCAGTTGCGCGGAACACCGCCGGTTCCATCAGTGCCGGTCCGCATTACCGATCTTGCGGCGGGCGAAAACGTATTCGGCGTGCACCATCCCAATGGCGCGGTAAAGAAGATATCGCCATCGGCAAACGGGCTTCGTCCGATTACCAGCTTTGGCCCAATGATCGGAGTGAACTTTGACGTAGCCGGGGGCAGTTCGGGTTCCGGGCTGTTTGACGCATCGGGCAATATTGTCGGAGTGCTTGCGCATGGCGGTGCATGCAGCCTCAAGTACTCCTCAATGAAAACGATGATGAGCGACCCCATCATGGTGCCCAACCCGCCGGTCGAACGCGCCGTCATGTTGGTCCTTGATAGATCAGGCAGCATGAGTGAGGCCGCAGGCGGCGGCAAAACCAAAATCACTGAAGCCCGTGCCGCAGCCGAATTGTTCATCAGCATGGTGAGAACCAACGGCAACCGCGCAGGATTGGTCTCCTTTGCAAACGATGCAAAAAGTCCACCCGAGTTCGGCCTTGCCAATGTCACGTCCAGCGCAAAGACGCAGATGATCGGCAAGTTGCCAGGCATCACGCCCGGCGGCGCGACCAGCATAGGTGACGGCCTTGCAGCAGGGCGTGACCAGCTCGCAGGCGTCACCACATTGCCCCGGACCATCCTGCTGCTTACCGACGGCATGGAGAACACTTCGCAATTCATGGCCGACGTGACAGGCATCGGCGGTATCGCGATCACGGCGGTCGGGTTTGGCGCTGAAAGCAACCTTGACGGCGCTAAGCTGGCGGGCCTCGCGCAGACGCATGGCGGCCTTTACAAGCGGGCAGGAGATGGACTGCACCTCCGCAAATTTTTCGCGCTCGCCTTCGGGGAGATATTCGAGGCCGGGGCGCTGGCCGACCCGCAGATGTACTTGCCAGCAAAGGACAGGATCGGACCGGACATCCCGTTCCACGTTTGTGGTGAAGAGGCCGTGACCGTCATCATTGGATGGGACAACGACGACGCACCCCTTCACATCGAAGTTGTGTCGCCAACCGGGCAGATCATCAACCTTTCCTCAGGCGGGATCGAAACGGATCGCGGAACGACATGGCAATTCGCGCGAATTCCGCTGCCACAGGCTGGCGAACGCGATGGCGTCTGGAAAACGCGCGTTTATCGACCGGGGGGTGGGGAATTCCCGCCGCCAGCCATTCCGGTCAACTACTTCGTAACGATCAATGCGCGAGGCGGACCAAGCCTGCAACCCTATGCGCAGCCCGCCCGGCTTTACACTGGCGATGTCATGCATCCAAAAGTGATCTTGCAGTTTGCCGATGAAACCGTCCCGCCGGGCGGAGCAGTATCCCTGTCCATGCGGCGTCCGACGAAGAGCGTTGGGACGATTTTGGCTCAGAAAGGCCTCGGTGCCGCGACGATGATCAACGGCGACGTTTTGCCAGCGCGGCAATCGACGCTCAAATCAATCGAGCAATCGACAGGCGCTCCCGTTACCGGCGAAGTTGAATCGCACTATAGTTTGACCGACAGTGCTGAAGGTAGCGACATGTTCCAGCCATCGGGAATTTTCGGGCGGCGGCTCGAAAACGTACTGGTTGTCGAGGGCAGCTATACCCTCCACGCCAAGGCAACCGTCGGTTTGGGTTGCACTATCACGCGCGAATGCCAGTGGAGTTATCATGTCAGCATCGGGATCGATCCGGGATCAACGCCGGTAACAACCACGCCGGTCGGCACAGGACCAGGCGGCGGTGACCTGGTTCGCGTCACTTTCACGCCGAAAGACCGCTATGGCAACCTCGTCGGCCCGGGTGCCGGCGACGACCTTGACGTCGCGACGGTACCTGGGTGCATCAGGGTAGGCGGACTCGTCGATCACGGCGATGGCCGCTATTCGCAAGATGTTGAATGCGATCCGGATAGCGATCAGGGGCCGGGGTTGGTCGTGGGCCAGCCCGGACGCGATCCGGTGGTCGTTGCGCCACCGAACCGGCACCGCACTGCGTTCAACTACGTGACCACATTCATCTGCGGAACGGAGTCCGGTGAGTGCTGCGCGTGTGCGCCGGTGGCACCAGGCCGCTATGCGACGGCAGTCACGCTTTACAATCCGACTCCAAGGGATGCAAAGGTCGCGCTAGACGTGGTGCCCACCACACTGGCAGGGGCAACGTCAGGACGCTGGCCTGAGATGGTCGGCAAGCGCGCATCGGACAAGATCGTCCTGAAGCCAGGTTCGACAACTACGATTGACTGCTGTGCGATTGGCGAAATGCTTCTGGGGGCGATCCCCCCAGCCAGCAACGCCACGACCTACGGTGTGTTGGCAATCGAGAGTTCGGCGATGATCGATGCCAGTGCGACTTTCACAGTCGTTGCGGCCAACGGTGCCTCAGTTTCTATCGATGTCGAACGGATTCTTCCTCAGGAAGTGCGGGTTATCGAGGCTGCTCCTCAGCCGACCGCTCCAGACAAGGCACCCCACCGCACTCAGACCGTG
>JANOKE010000570.1:0-6012 GCA_031419135.1 Gemmatimonadaceae bacterium | reverse complement strand
GTGAACACCGATGCCCAAGCGCTCCTGAACTCCAAGGCCGACGTCAAGATTCAGATCGGCAAGAAGCTCACTCGCGGACTCGGTGCCGGGGCGCGTCCTGAAATCGGGCGTCAGGCCATCGAAGAAAACCGCGAAGATGTGAAGCGAGTTATCGGCAATGCCGATCTCGTCTTCGTAACCTGCGGCATGGGTGGTGGAACCGGCACTGGTGCGGCGCCGGTAATCTGTCAACTCGCGCGCGAAGCGGGCTCGCTCACCGTTGGTATCGTCACGCGGCCCTTCCTGTTTGAAGGACGCAAGCGCATGCGTCAGGCCGAAGAAGGCATCGCCGAGATGCGCAAGAACGTCGACACAATGATTATCGTGCCCAACGAGCGACTGCTGGCCGTCGTTGGAAAGGGCATCCCGTTCCATGAGGCGCTCAAGAAGGCCGACGAAGTGCTGCTGCACGCCACGCAGGGCATCTCGGTCCTGATCAGCGAGACAGGCCTCGTGAACGTCGATTTCGCCGACGTGCGCACCGTCATGCAAAACGGCGGCTCGGCGCTCATGGGTACCGGCATCGGTCGAGGTGACAATCGCGCCATGGAAGCGGCGCAGCAGGCCATCGCGTCGCCGTTGCTCGACAACGTCTCCATCTCTGGTGCGACCGGTGTGCTGGTGAACATCACCGGCGGCGAGGATCTGACGTTGGGCGAAGTGCATCAGATCAACGACATCGTACACGATGCGGTGGGCGATAACGCCGAGATCATCTTCGGCGCGGTGCACGAACCGGCGATGATGGGTGAAATTCGCGTGACCGTCATCGCGACGGGTTTTGATCGTGATCTACAGGGAGGATTGGGCCGCGGTTCCTCGTATCCGGCGGCAACATCCCCGGGAAGCGGGTATGCCGGAACGAACTCCGGCCGGGCGGGTACGTCTGGCGGCTTCGCGAATCCCAACACTGATGCAAACCAACCCGCGGCAGTGAAGTCGCCGTCGGTTCTTCCGTTCCCTTCGCGGGAACGACAGGTTTCCAGACCGGCCGCGCCGCCCGCGCGTCCGGCGTGGGAGGCGGCTCAGCCTCGGCAGCCTCGCGTTCCCCCGCTGTCGAGTTCATCGTCGTCCCCCAACGAGTTGGATGACATGGAAATCCCGACGTTCATACGGAGACAGATGGATTGAAGCGGACGCCGCTCAGACTCCTCGTCGCTGCGATGTGTGTAGCGATCGGGGCAACGGCGATTTCACTCGGACGTCCGGTCCCCGAACGCCCCGCGGCGCATGTCCTCAACGCGGGCGCGCGGGCGTATGTGGCGCCTCGCTGGCGCACGCGCGTTGATACCGTCCGGCGCGGTGAGCCGCTGGTTACGGTGCTCGAGCGGGCCGGCGTGCCCAGGCACGAGGCCACGCGCGCGCTGCAGTCCGCCTCCAGTCTGGACACCCGGCGAGTTCGCGCAGGTACCACCATCACCACGCGCACCAGCCCCGACTCCGGAGCGTCGGAGATTGTTTTTCACCTGGCGATTGATCGACTTCTGCGGCTGCGTCGTTCGCCAGCGGCGGCCTGGATCGAGTCCGACGAACGACTGCCTTGGATAACTGATACCGTTGCGGTGGGCGCCGAAGTCCGCTCTTCGCTCACCGAGGCCGTGGAGCGCGGTACGGCGGCGTTTTCGCAAGCGAAGCGGAACGAGCTGGCGAACGTGCTGGCCGACATCCTTGAGTATCGCGTTGATTTCAGTCGCGATCTGCAGAAGGGTGACACCATTCGCGTTCTCGTTGAACGCCAGCGAGCCTCTAACGGAGCTGAACGCGTTGGCAAAATCCTCGCTGCGAGGATTACGGTCGACGGACGACGCATCGAGGCCGTGCGATTCGCCACCACTCGGTCGCAAGGCCAATATTTTGATGGCGACGGCAAAGCAATGCGCGCCGCCTTCTTGCGAGCGCCGCTTGAGTTCCGTCGCATCTCCAGCGTATTCGGTCTGCGCAAGCATCCGATCCTTGGCATTTGGCGCGCGCACCAGGGCACCGACTACTCCGCACAATCGGGTACACTGGTTCGCGCCATTGGCGATGGCACCGTGCTCTACGCGGGTTGGAAAGGCGGCTATGGACGCGTCGTTGAAATCCGGCATCGCAACGGATTCGTCACGCGCTATGGACATCTGAAGGCGTTTGCCAAGGGCATTCGTCGTGGCGCGCAGGTCGCCATTGCCAGCACGATCGGTTACGTGGGTTCCTCGGGTCTCGCCACGGCACCGCATTTGCATTTCGAGGTACTGGTGGGAGGCGTTCATCGCAATCCCAGCGTTGCCCTGCGCACCGTCGCGGGCGGTGAACCACTTGCGGTGGCCGACCGTTCGGTGTTTGTCGACCTCAAATCGCGATTCTTCGCCCGCTTGGACAGCCTCGTGAATCGCGAGCCACTCGTGTCGCAGAACAGTGACAACGGCAGCAACGGCGTGCGCGGAGATCTGGCGCGTCACGTGGGCGAAGAATAGTCGCCGCGGCAGTGACCCGGTGGGGAATTGCCATCGCACTGGGACTCCTCGTTGCGTGGCTCGCCTATGGCCGTTCGGCAACGCCCGGACAGCGCCAACGCGTGCTCCTGTTGGCGCTGCTGCGCTGCGTAGCCGTGGTGTTGGTTGCCGCGATGTTTCTTGGCGCGCCGTCGGCGCCACCTCGCCCCGCCGATCCGCTCCTTGCCATCGACGTGTCGTCGAGTTGGCGTCGCGCTGGCGGAGATGACTCAACAGCGGTGCGCGACCTGCGTACGCAATGGCAATCGATCGCGCGCCAGCAACGCACCGCAGAGACCCTGGTGCTGGTGGGAGATTCACTGCGCGACGTGAGTCGAGGCGACCTTGCGCGCATCGTGCCGACGGACGCCGCCACGCGGGTACGATCGGCGGTGGATCGCGCGGCCGCACTCGGACGGCCGTTGCTGCTGGTCACCGATGGGGAAGTCGACGACGCCGACGCGCTGGCCGACGCACCGCTGGGGTCGGAGGTTCGCGTCCTTCCACGTACCGCGCGTCGCGATGTGGCCCTGGCCGATCTCACCGTCCCCGTATCGGCCAGCGCCGGCGACACGCTGCAAATCGCCGCCCTGCTCGCCTCGGGAGGTGCAGGCGGCACCGAAGGTGTGATGCGGCTCACGCTCGACGGCGTTGATGTGGGTTCGGTGTCGGTGCCGGCCCTGGCAGCCTATGCCACCACCCGCGTCACGCGGGCGTTGCCATTGCCACGCGGTACGCGAACCGTGCTGTTACGTGCAACGCTCGAGGTGGCCGGTGATGTCGAGCCACGCAACGACACGCTCACCGCCGCGATCGAAATCAGTGATCGTCCTCCCGCGGTGTTCGTTTCCACCGCGCCCGATCTTGATGTGCGCGAGGTGTTGGTAGTGTTGCGGGGGGCGTTAGCGCTGCCCACGCGGGCGTATCTGCGGCTCGCACCAGGAGTCTGGCGCGAGGAAGGCACGCTCGCCGCAATCCGTGAGGATGAGGTGCGCGCCCGCGCCGCAGCGGCGGGACTCCTTATCATTCACGGCGATACTACCTGGGCACCAGCGGCGAAGGGTGTTCGCGGATCGCGCGCCCTCTGGTCGCCGGCACCACCCACGGCACTGGCGCGCCCCGGTGAGGCAACGCGAGCTGCGGAGTGGTATGCCTCCGACGCCCCTCCCTCGCCGCTTGCTGCGTCGCTCGCCGGACTTCCATGGGACAGCCTTCCACCGCTCACGTTGGCGGGACTGCCGCGTGGCGCCATTACAGTATTGGCGGCGAAGCTGGGAAAGCGAGGAGAGCCGGTGCCCGCCATCGCGGCGCGCGAGGATGCGGGAATGCGCACACTGGTCATCTCTGGCTCGGGTTACGCCGGGTGGTCGCTGCGCGGCGGGCGCAGCGCCGAGGTGTTCTCCGCCCTCTGGGGCAGCATTTTTGATTGGTTGGCCATTGGACGTGGCGACCAGCGCGCTGCTCGACCCGCCTCGGCGTGGATCCGGGCTGGCGAAACCGTGCGCTGGCGGCGCGGTGGTTCGGATTCATCGGTCACTGCGGTCATTTCAAGTCGGCGCGCTGCGGCTGCGACCGGCGCACCGACATCATTGCCGGGTGACACGGTGCGCATTCGTTTCGCGAGCGGGGCCGTCGAGTCGGGCAGCGCGCCGCTCGATCCCGGGGTGTACGACGTGGGTACCACGGGCGGATCGGCCGTGCTGGTAGTGAATGCCGCGCGCGAGTGGATCCCCCGCGCACCCACGGTACACAATGGCCCGCTGTCGACTGGCGCACTGTCCACCGACGCACCCCGCTTGTCAGACGTCTGGTGGCCGTTCGTGGTGGCACTGCTGCTATTGTGTGGTGAGTGGATTGTGCGACGGGTGGTGGGGATGAGGTAGGTAAGGGAAGACGGGAGACGGGAGAAGGGAGACGGGAGACGTCGACGTTTCCGTCCTTCTCTGTTCGGGTATTCCGTCACGTTTTCCCCATCTCCCGTCTCCCTTCTTCCTTCTCCCTTCTTGCCCCCTCCCCATTGCCCCGACTGTTTCGCAAAAAGGACGACCTCCCCAAACGCTCGCTGTGGCAGCGCGTCAAGGACGTCGTACGCACCGATGTGGGTGTCTTGCTGCGCGGGGGCGTTGATCAAGGGTCGCTCGAGGCACTCGAGACGTTGTTGATCGAGTCTGACTTTGGCGTCACCCCGTCGCTGGCGTTGGTCGCCGAGGTCGAGCGACTGGCCAAGCGCGGCGACGTGAAAACCGACGACGAGTTTCGTGAGGCACTCGCCAATGGGGTGGAGGCGGCGCTGCGAAAAGGGAATGCCGACCCCTCGTTGCAGATGGCCACCAACGGTCCGACGGTGTTGCTCATCATCGGGGTGAACGGTGCCGGCAAGACAACCTTCATCGGCAAGCTCGCGGCGCGATTCCAACGTGAGGGACGCAAGGTGCTGCTCGGTGCGGCCGACACGTTTCGTGCCGGCGCGATCGATCAGTTGCGCGTGTGGGCGCACCGTGCCGGCGTCGACTTTGTGGGTGGCGCACCGGGATCCGATCCGGCGTCAGTGGCGTTTGACGCCGTTGACGCCGGAATGACGCGCGGGTGCGATATCGTGATAGTCGACACGGCTGGACGATTGCATACCAGTGACGATCTGATGACGGAACTGCGCAAGATTCACCGCGTGATCGCGAAACGCCTGCCCAACGCCCCGCACGAAGTGCTGCTGGTTCTCGATGGCACCATCGGCCAGAACGCGCTGGCGCAGGCGCGTACGTTTTCGGCGGCCGTGCCGGTAACCGGCCTCGTGGTCACCAAACTCGATGGAACGGCCAAAGGTGGAATTGTGGTTGCGGTGCACGACGCGCTCAATGTACCGGTCAAATTCGTCGGCATCGGCGAACAGATCGACGACCTCGCGACGTTCGATGCGGGGGCGTATGCGCGGGATCTGGTAGACGCGTGACACCGGTCGTGCGCGGCTCGGGGAATTCCGGAGCAGAGAATCCGGGCGACCGCGATCCGCGACGCCGCCCACCGGCACGACCGGCGCCGCACCTCACACTCGATACGCCGGTGTCGTATCTCAAGGGCGTGGGTCCCGTGCGAGGGGAGATGCTGGCGCGCCTTGGCATCACGCGCGCCGGTGATCTGTTGCGACACGTGCCGCATCGGTATGAAGATGCGACCACCGTGATGCGCATGTCGCAGGTGAGCGTTGGCACTGATGTCACGATCCTCGGTCAGGTCATCGCGAAGGGGGTATTGCCAACGCGAAAGGGCCTGCGTGTTTTCCAGGCGGTGTTGCAGGACGCGAGCGGGATGCTGGAATGTGCCTGGCCCGGTCAGCCGTTTCTCGAGCGCAGCATCAACAAAGGTGACTGGCTGCTGTGCACCGGTCCGGTGCGGTTCTTTCATGGCAAACGCCTGCAGCCGCGTGAGTTCGTCAACCTCGGCCCGGACGAAGAAGGGACAGGCGAAGGACGGGTACTCGCCGTCTATTCCAGCACAGAAGGAC
>JANOKE010000569.1:0-29521 GCA_031419135.1 Gemmatimonadaceae bacterium | reverse complement strand
TGCACACCCAGACCCAGAAACGACAGAGCCGCTTCGGCCATGATGGCGCCGGCAATGCCCAAGGTGGCCGCAATCACGACTGGAGCGATCACATTCGGCAGCACGTGGCGCCAAATGATGCGGTGGTCACGGGCGCCCAGCGCGCGCATCGCCTGCACGTACTCGAGTTCCCGAACAACCAACACCTGTCCGCGCACGAGGCGCGCCATGCCGGCCCACCCGACGATGCCGATGACAAGGCACACAACCGTCAATGACGGTTCGAATGCCGCCGCCATCGCGATCAGCAGCAGCAGCGACGGGAACGCCAACGTTACATCGGCCAACCGCATGATTACTTCGTCGGTCCAACGCCCCCGATACCCGGCCAGCAGTCCCAGCAACACTCCGATCGACAACGAGAGACCCTGTGACGCGAGTCCCACCAACAGGGAGACGCGCGTTCCGTACAACAGACGCGCCCACACGTCTCGACCCTGCGCGTCCGTGCCGAGCCAGTGCTGCCCCGACGGAGACTCGAGCGCATGCCGCAGGTCGATGCGCGACGGATCGTATCGCCCAAGCACCGGCGCGGCGATGGCCAGCACCACGAATAACAGCACGACGCCGGTCCCGAACCACGCGCGTCGATCGGTACGCAGGCGCGTAAACGCCGACGGCGTTGCCATACGTCAATCTCCCGTCAACGCATCGGAGGTGGCACGACGCCCGAACTGCATGGCATGCAGGCGCGCGTAGGGGCCGGCCGCCGCCAACAAGGACTCGTGCGCACCCTCCTCCACCAGTTCACCGTGATCGAAAACGAGAATGCGGTCGGCATGCTGGATGGTTGCCAGGCGATGCGCAATCACGAACACGGTGCGTCCCAGCAGCAAGCGATCGATCGCTTCCTGCACGAGCCGTTCGCTTTCCGCATCGAGTGACGACGTGGCTTCGTCAAGAATGAGAATTGGCGGATCGGACAGCAGAGCCCGCGCGATCGCCAGTCGCTGTCGCTGTCCACCCGACAACCGGGTGCCCCGCTCGCCGAGGTTTGTCGCCCAACCGTCGGGGAGCGCCTGAATGAAGCCCAGCGCATTCGCCGCCTGCGCGGCGGCATCCAGTTGCGCCTGCGTGGCATCGGTCCGACCGAACGCCACGTTGGCCCGCACCGTGTCGTTGAACAGCACCGTGTCCTGACTCACGATGCCAGTCAGGGACCGCAAACTTTCCAACTGGATCTGTCGCAGGTCCACACCATCCATCGTGATGCGTCCCTGCGTCGGCTCAATGAAACGCGGAATGAGATCGACCAGCGTGGATTTGCCGGCGCCGCTGGCGCCAACCAGCGCCACCACCTCGCCCCTAACCGCCGTGAACGACACGTCGCGCAACGCGTGATCACCGCCGTCGTACGCAAAGCTCACGCCCTCGAAACGAATGTCCCGGTCGAACACGGGTGCGGTGATCGTCCCGTAATCGGTTGTCGTCTCGGCCGGTGCATCGAGAATTTCGAAAATGCGTTCCGCGCCGGCCAGCGATTGTTGCGCGGCTGGTGGCACCTGGGAGAGCTGCTTGAGTGGTTGCAGCAGTCGCATCACCCACACGAGAAACACGATCAGCTCCGAGCTGCCGAGCGTTTTTTCAACCAACACCAACTGCGCGCCGAACCACAGGATCGCCACCGCCGTAAAGGTGCCGAGTGTCTCGGTCACCGGCGCGGACAACATTGACAGACGCCCCACGCGCACATAGCCGCGTGCGAAGGCCGCATTCCGCGTGACGAAGCGTCGTTCTTCAACGGGCTCGGCACCGTACGACTTGATGAGGCGCACGCCGCTTACCACTTCCTGTACCAAACTGGTGAGCTCGCCCTGATCATTGCCGAGACGCCGATACCCCCGTCGCAATTTGCGCAACACGGGCTGCAGCGCACCTATGGTGAGCGGTGCCGCCACCAGCGCGGCCACGGTGAGCTGCCACGACAGCACGAGCATCCCCGCCAGGGTCGCCATCACCTGCGCGGCGGACCACATCGAGCGCGTGACAAGTTCGGTCACGACCACTTTAGCGGTGTTCGTGTCATTCAAAATGCGGGAAATCACCTGCCCGACCTTGTGGCTCGTGAACCAGGGGAGCGGCAATCGCAGCAGATGCGCGTACACCCGGTCGCGCAGATCCCGGACCACGTACTCCTGCAACTGGACACCTATCTGCCCACTCAGCCAGACCAGCGTGTTCTTGACCGTCACGGCCACGAGGATCACGAGGATCACGTTGCGCAGCGACGCGCGCTGATCGCCGGGGACCATCAGCGCGCCGATTGTCGCCCGCAGGACGTCGCCGATGATACCCGACACCGGCAGGATATCACGTTTCTCGAACAGCGCGTTCAGGAACGGGATGAGCAACGTGAACGAAAACACATCGGCCACTGCGGCCACCGCATTGAGTGCGACCACACCGGCCAGCTTCGCGCGATGCGGACGCACAAACGTCCACAAACGGCTCCACACGAGGCGAGTGGCCACCCGATGCGTTCCCGTCACGTCCGTGCTCACGGTTTGCCTATCGCTTGGGCGTCAACAACGCCACCGGCAGAATGCACTCTTCCGGCGTGACACCGCCGTGCAGGAACGAGCCGCGATACCGCCCCTGATACTCGCGGAGCTTGGTCGGATACACGAAGAATGTGTCCCCGGCCGCCAACAGTGTATTCGTGCCAGGTCCACGATGGGGCAGCCGCAGGTCGTCAGGATTCGTGAACAGCAGCGCGTGCTCGGGACGCTCCGCGCGGAGATCCTCACCGAACTTGTACCGCAGATTCGCCGTCGCGTCCCGCTTGGCGAACACGGTGGTGGGAGTGTTGCAGTGCAGCGCGCCGTGGTCGCTCGTAATGACGACCGAGATTTTCCGGCGCGACGCTTCCCGGAGCAACGACAGCAACGACGAGCGCTCAAACCACTGTTTGGTGAGCGCCCGCAGGGCGATCTCGTCCCGGGCCACTTCGAACAGAATCATGGATTCGCTGCGCCCGTGCGTGAGCAGGTCGACGAAATTGAACACGAACGAATGCAGCCCTTCGCCGGCAATGGCGCCGGGCAGATGCCGTTCCAGATCATCACTGTCGGTGGCCGTGGTGATTTTCTGGTATCGCACCGGAGCGGCGATCTGCAGTTCGGCCAGATGCGCCTGCAGGAGGTCTTTTTCGTGCGCGTTCAGCGTCTCGTCGTCGCGTTCCTTCCACCAGTCGGGAAAACGCGCCGCAATCTCGCCCGGAAAGAGGCCGCTGAACAGCGCGTTCCGCGCATACGGCGTGGCGGTGGGCAGAATTGAGTAATAGTGAGTGGTTTCCACGTCGAACAGCGGCGCCAGCAACGGCTCAAGCACACGCCACTGATCTTCGCGCAGACAATCGATCACGATGAAAATCGCTTTCCGGTCGCGCGCCAGCACCGGCAGCACAAATTCCGTGACCACGTCAACCGAGAGCGGCGGGCGATCGCCCTCGAGTTCGCGCAGCCATCGCGGATACTCCGTTCGCATGAAGGTGGCGAACTCCCGGTGCATGTCGGGATAGAGACCGCGCAGCGACTCGTGGAGCCCCAGCTCGCCGGCATCGGCCAGACTCACGTCCCACTGCATGAGTTCCGTGAAACGCTCGATCCAGCCGCGCCAATCAAGGCCGTGATACCGTGCCGCTTCGATGGCGCGAAAGCGCTCCACGAATGCCCGTGCCAGCGCCTGTGACCGGATCAGCGGACCCTCGAGAATTCGCGTGACCACGGACAGCACCTGTCGTGGCGTGACGGGTTTCACCAGGTAGTCGCGCAGATTGGCGCCGATCGCTTCCTTGAGCGTGGCGTCTTCTTCGCTCTTGGTGACCATTACCACCGGCATCGTGGGAGCCAGTTCGTGAATCCCTTTGTACGCGTCCAGACCGCGCGTGCCCGGCATCTGTTCGTCGAGCAGCACCAGATCGTACGGCTTCCGTCGCAGCAGTTCGAGCGCATCGTCGGCGTTGGTGGCCAACTCGACGGCATAGCCCTTGTCGCCAAGCAGCAGCCGATGCGGCTCCAGCAGCTCGGCCTCGTCGTCCACCCACAGAATCGTTCGTGCCGGCTGCGCCATGATGGCGAAAGGTACCCGACGCGCAGGGGCACGGTCCAGTTGGGATTGCCTCCGACACGCGTCGGGTATTTGTCGTAGATTCGGCGTGTGATCACCGAACCGCTTCCGTATAGCCTTGAACGGCTGGCCTTTCCATTCCCTGCGCTCGCCGCACTCGCGGGGCGACTTCCGCTGGGCGGCGGACGCGAGGTGGCGCTTGCGTCGCTCCTCATTGCCAGACTCGCGCACGGATTGCGCAGTCCCGATCCGATGTCGGCACCTGACCGAGTCGCGCGAGCGGCGTCGGCCAAGGTCTGGTTGGCCTCGCTGGCGCTGCCCGCCGTGGCGCGTGGCCCGCTGGCGCGCTGTATCGAAGCCACTGCGAATTCGCCACTGCAGGTGGCCGGTGCCCTTCGCGGACTGATCGCGGCGGCGACACCGCATCTCGACGTCGCCGCATTGCAGGAGCTCGAGCGCCTCAGTCGGCTGTTGGCCGGTTGACGGCTACAATCCTGCACTGATCATCATCATCCCGTGTCGCACCACGATATCTCTCCGCTCACGCGCGTGGTTGCGCGCGTCGACCGCATCCGCGAGGGCGACGTCCATCCCGCCATCATTTCCACCGGTTTCCCGTCGGTCGATCGGGCGCTTGGCGGTGGTATTCGACGCGGCGATCTGATTGTGATGGGTGGCGACGATGGGGTGGGGACGTCGGCGCTCGCCATGGCGATGGCGCTGCGGATTCAGCCGTTGACGCTGTTACTCACCAGCGAGATGCAATCCGAGCGCGCCTGCGAGCGGGCGCTGGCCATGAGCGCGCGCGTCTCGTTGGAAGCCCTGCGTCTGGGTGTCATCGACGAAACGGAGCGCAGCCGACTGGCCACAGCCGCGGTGACGGTGCGCGATCGGTCGCCCATTATCGAGACGCTCGGCGACGGTGGCATGGACGCGATCGAGCGCGCCACCGATACATCGCCGTCGCCGGCGGTGGTTATCGTCGATGGGCTCGAAGCCACACTGGCGCGTGACTATTCGCGTTTCCAGCCTCGCGATGAAGCGCTGGCCGGCGCGGTGATTGCCCTTAAACGATTGGCGATGTCCCGCAATGCGGCCCTGGTGTGTCTGGCGCATTTGCCGGCACTTGATCGTCAGCGACACGACCGGCGTCCGCGGCTGAGCGACTTCGGTGCCTGCGGCGCGGTGGGCGCACACGCCGACGTGGTTTTGGGTCTCTATCGCGAAGACTTGTACGACGCCGACATGGGCGTGGCCGGTGCCACGGAATTGCGCCTGCTCAAGAATCGCGATGGTGCGCTGGCATACGTGGATTTGTTCTTCTACGCCAAGTGGTTGAGGTTTGAGGATGTGGCGGAATCGTAGACTGGTCGGGATTGATGGTCGCCCGTTTGAGAAGGGCGAACGGAGACGGGAGACGGGAAAACGCGCCCTGACGGCTGGATGTCTTCAATCTCCCGTCTTCAATCTCCCGTCTTCAGTCTCCCGTCTGCTTTCGCCATATTACCCGACTGAACCCGAACAAGGACTTCGCATGGCTGGCCACAGTAAATGGAAAAACATCAGGAACGCGAAGGCCGCCACCGACAAGAAGCGCGGGGTGTTGTTCACGCGACTGATTCGAGAAGTCACCATGGCCGCCAAGCTCGGCGGCGGTGATCCGGGCGGCAATCCGCGATTGCGTACGGCCATCGACAACGCCAAGGCCGTGTCGATGCCGAAGGACAACATCGAGCGCGCTATCAAGAAGGGTACCGGCGAACTCGAAGGGGTTGATTACGTCGAGGTGTTGTACGAAGCGTACGGTCCCGGTGGTGTGGCAATCATGATCGCCGCCGTCACGGACAACCCGACGCGCACGGTGGCCGACGTACGGCACAAGCTGTCCCGCAACAATGGCAACATGGGCTCGAGCAACTCGGTGGCCTACCTGTTCGATCGCAAGGGTCAGATGACCGTGCAGGCCGAAGGCGTGAACGAAGACGCGCTGATCGAAACCGCGCTCGAGGCAGGGGCCGATGACGTCGTGCGAGACGACGACGTGTTCGTCATCACTGCGCCGCCCGCATTTTTGCATGTCACGAAGGAAGCACTGGAGACCAGAAAATATGCCGTGGCCGACGCCGAACTCGCGTGGGTTCCGAAGAGCACGATGAAGGTGGACGGCGCGGCCGCAGAGCAGTTGCTGAAGCTCCTTGAATCGCTTGAAGAGCTCGATGACGTGCAAAAGGTCGACGCCAACTTCGAGATGGACGAAGACGCAATGGCGCAGGCGTAGCACCATGACGCGCGCCGCCGCTCGGCCGGGGGCGTCGGCTGCGGTCGCCGCGCGACCCCGGCGCGTGCTCGGTATCGATCCGGGCACGGCGATCACGGGTTACGGGGTGATTGCCTTCGATGGCCGCACCACTACGCTCATCGAATGCGGCGTCATCCGCACCAACGCCAGGGATCCGCTGCCATCGCGCCTCCATAACATTCATGCAGGCATCACGGAACTCATCGGGCGTCACCAGCCCGACACCGTCGCGGTGGAAGATGTCTTTTACGCCCGCAACGTACGAACGACCATCGTACTGGGTCACGCGCGCGGTGTCATCCTGCTGGCAGCGCAGGAAGCCGCGCTGACCATTCGCGAGTTCCCGCCCGCCGAGATCAAGAAAACGATCACCGGCACCGGCGCCGCCACGAAAGCCCAGGTGCAGTTCATGGTCGCAAAGCTGTTGCGATTGAAAGCGGCCCCTCAACCTGCCGACGCTGCCGATGGCGTTGCCGCCGCCCTCTGCGCCTGTCTGTCTCCAGTCTTTTCCAAGCCGCTCATGGACGTTTCCCGTGTTCCGTCGCCGGTCTCCCGTATTCGCCCATGATCTCTCAGCTCACTGGTTCGCTGGTCGTCCGCGATCTTGATCGCGTCGAGATCATGACCGTCGGCGGTGTGGCGTACGAGTGCCACATCCCGCTGTCCGTATTCGAATCGCTGCCAACACTGGGCAAGTCGGTCACGCTGTTCACGCATCTCTCGGTACGTGAGGACGCCTGGCAGTTGTACGGATTTGACACGGCCTACGAGCGCAGCGTGTTCCAACGGTTGCTGGTGGCCAAGGGCGTTGGGCCGTCGCTGGCGCTTGGTATTTTGTCGTCGCTGACGGCCGAGCGTGTGGTGCGCGCGTTGCGCGAGAAGGACATTACCACACTCATGCGCGTACCGCGCGTGGGGCGCAAGAAAGCGGAACAGATCATTCTCGATCTTGCAGACAAGATCGACGCCGTCGGGAACGCACCGGGCGCGGCGGGTGCCGCACGGCAGAGTCCCTTGGCGGACGATGCCGTCCGCGCGCTGGTATCGTTGGGATATGCGCAGATCGACGCCGATCGGGCCGTACGCGCCGAGATGGTGTCGGGTATGCGTGCTGATGTGTCGGTGGTGGTCAGAGCGGCACTGGCCAGACTGACCATGAAGTAGATTCGCCTGACGCTGCGCGCGATCGCCTACGCGCGTGGACTGAGCCCATCAACCAGCGACGTGCGATACGCCTTGATCGCCGGCACGAAACCGATCAGCACACCGGCCACCAGGACAATCGCGAGGTACGTCCACTCCGGCGAGCCGAGCGGCCGAATGGCGAGGTGCAGGCCGAACCGCTGTTCGATGGGCTGCTGCCCAAGCACCAGCATGGCGTATACAACGGCGACACCAATCAGGCAGCCGAGCAACGACAACACGGTCGATTCGAGCACCAACAGCGAAACAATCGTGCGCGGTCCGGCCCCGATGGCCCGAAAGATCGCCATCTCGCGACGACGGGCCTCCAGCGATGAATACAACGCGACAAGCATGCCCGTCAAACCGATCGCGACAGCGAAAATCGCGACCACCTGCAGGCCAACTTCGGCGCTGCCGATATTTTTCCAGAGCTCTCCAAGCGCCACACCGGGAATGACCGCAGTGAGCGGCTCCTTGAGATCGGTGTTCATCTCGCGCTGCACCATGAGGGCTTCGAAACGGTTCCTGGTGCCAACAAAGAATGCGGTCAGCAACTGCGGTTGGCGAACCGTTCCGCCGTCATCGTGCATGGCCTCGATTCCCTCGAGGGTGACATACACCGTGCGATCGATTGGCGTAAACGTGCGCGCGAGCACGCCAACGACATGAAACGGATGCGCTTCGTGGCTGCTGGTGCCGATATCCACCAGACCGTGCACAACGACTATCGGCGTACCGATGGCGTACCGGAGGCGGTCTGCGACGTCGCTGCCGATCACCACGTCGGCGTCGTTTTGCGCCGCGCGCCCGTGCGCAAACGTGATGCTGTCATTCTGCCGAAACCGATACCGCTTGTAGAACTCCACGGTTGTTCCCACCACGCGAAAACCGCGATGACTGTCGCCCAGCGAGTACGGTACCGCCCACTTCACCGCCGGATGCTGCTGCCAGCGCTCAAACGTCGCAAACTTCACCGAGCCCGCCGGGCTGCCAATGCCGAACACAGCGCTCAGCAGCACTTGCAACGATCCCCCGCGCGCGCCAACAATCAAGTCAACACCACGAATCGTTCCGGCAAAGCTCTCACGAACCCCGGCGCGCACATGTTCGATTCCCACCAGCAGCGTCACGCTGAGCGCGATCGACGCCACGGTGAGTGATGTGGTCAGCAACCGGCTGCGCAGCGAGCGCAGTGCAAGACGCGCAATCAGCATGTGTGCTGCCTCGCGGTATCAATCACGAGTCGGCCTCGTCGCGGCGCGGTTGATTTCCGTCAGCTCCACGGTACGCGAAAACAGCGGCATCAGCGTGTGATCGTGGCTCACGAACACCAGCGTCGCCCCGGCCGCAGAACACGAGGCAAAGAGCAACCGCAGAAACTGCTCCCGACGATCGGTATCCAGCGACGATGTTGGTTCATCGGCGATGATGACCTCGGGGTGTCCGATCAGGGCGCGCGCGGCGGCAACGCGCTGTTGCTGCCCCACACTCAATTCGGCGATGGGCGCATCCAACAGGTCCCGGATATCGAGCTGGCCGGCGATGTCCCGCACTGCGGCATCAAACGTTACTGCGCCAAGTTTCGCGCGTCGATGCGCGTCGAGTCGAATGGGCAGCAGGATGTTCTCCCGCACCGACAAATACGGGATCAGATTGAACATCTGAAACACATAGCCGAGATGGCGCGCCCGAAATGCGTCGCGCGCTCCACTGGACAGCACCGTGAAGTCGGCGCCGAGCACCTTGACGTGCCCACTCGTTGCCCGAAGGACCCCGGCCAGAATACCGAGGAGGGTGGTTTTGCCGCTACCACTCGGACCATGCAGGAACACCGTTTCGCCGCGATCGATGATCAGCTGCTCGATCGCCAGCACGTCCTGACCAGCGCGGTACGCGAACCGGAGGGCCGACAGCTCAACGGCCGGCCCACCGGCCGGCGCACCCGTCATTTCGACGAGTAGGGCTCGACCTTCATCCCTTCCAACTGGTAGCCCACGGTGCCGTAAGGGCTTTCGACCGATGAAATTTTGAGGCGCCCGGACATCCATACTGCGTCGAACAGATTGAGCTTCACCGACTTCCGACCAGCCATGCCGACCATGACGATCTGATTCGGCGGCGGCGGCGGCGTGTGAACACAGGCGCCGTAGTACGGCACCAACAGGAACTCCGCGCCCTCATCCTGAAAATCGTCCAGCGGCACCACGAATCCCGGAATGCGCACCAGTTTCCCATCCAGTTTCTTCAACGTGTCGGTGGCTTTGCCATTTGCGTAATCCAAACCGGCCAGCACACGCCAATCGATATTGATTGCCTCTTCAGTTGAAGCAACCGCGACGGGCACGGCGAGGGCGAACCCAGGCGTTCGGGGGAACGGCATCGCGGCGCTGGTCACTCCCACGAGCATCGCGATGCCCCAGAGGGAACCTACAGACAGAAGACGACGGGGCACGGGAAGCTCGGCTGACGTAAGGGACAGGACGAATCCTTTCAAAGATACGCAGATTCCGGGTAAATGCTGGGGGAAGCGCAACATGATACCCGCCGCACCCAACGCGGTGCCGGTCGGTTCGTATATTCCCATTCCCGTTACGCCCTCGCCCGATACCCGATCATGAGCCGCGTCGAGATTACCACGCCGGAAGAGATGCCTGACGAGAGTGTCGTCGAGCTGTCCCTGCGTCCGCAGCGACTCGCCGAGTTCATTGGGCAGAACAAGGTCAAAGAAAGCCTCGCCATCGCTATCGATGCCGCGAAGGCTCGGCGCGAACCATTGGACCACATTCTCTTTTTCGGGCCACCTGGGCTCGGCAAGACTACCTTGGCCGACCTCATCGCTCGCGAACTCGGCGTGAATGTCGCCATGACGTCTGGCCCGGCGCTTGAGAAGGGTGCCGATCTGGTTGGACCGCTGACCAACCTCCGCGAAGGTGACGTGCTGTTCATTGATGAGATCCACCGGCTGCGCCCGGCGATCGAGGAGTTTCTCTACCCGGCAATGGAAGACTACGTCATCGATATTCACCTGTCTGACGGTCCGAAGGCGCAAACCATCAGGATGAACATCGAACGGTTCACGCTGGTTGGAGCGACAACGCGGCTGGGCATGCTCACGGCGCCGCTCCGCGCGCGCTTCGGAATCATGCATCAGCTGGGGTTTTATCCCATCGACGAACTCGAAATCATTGTGCGACGTACGGCCGAGGTGCTGCGCGTGGAAATCGATGCGGCGGGTGCCCACGAGATTGCCAAACGCTCGCGTGGAACACCGCGTGTCGCCAACCGCTGGTTGCGGCGCGTGCGCGACTACGCACAGGTTCGCGCCGACGGACGCATCACGTTGGCGGTGGCCCAGGCCGCCCTCGCCCTCCTCGATGTCGACCACTTTGGCTTGGATGATATGGACAGTCGACTGCTGCGGGCGATCATCGAGAAGTTTGATGGGGGTCCGGTGGGGCTGGGCACTATCGCGGCAGCGATTGGCGAGGATGCAGGCACCATCGAGGAAGTGTACGAACCGTTTCTTGTGCAGAACGGATTTCTGCAGCGCACAGCGCGCGGTCGGGTAGCCACGGCGCACGCCTATCGGCATTTCGGTTTCGTGCCGCCGGCGGGTGCGGCGGAACAACCGAGGTTGTTCTGACGTCTCACTCGACAATGCTGATCACGGTGTGTTCCCGGACCCGGCGCGCAACTGGCAGGGCATCAACGCTGCTCCTCGTGGCGGTCGCGTTCACGATCGCCGCGCCGGGCAAGGCGGTGGCCCAAAACCCCACCGGATCCGTCGCCCTGATCGCGGATTCCATCGCTGCCAGCGGCGACACGTCACGCGCATACGCGCTGCTTGACTCCGCCCTTCGGGCCAACAAGGATGATGGCGCGGCCTGGTTCCGGTTTGGCCTGCTGAACTGGAGCATGGCGAAATCGAAACGCAACGCCAGTTACATGAACGACCAGCGCGCCATTCGGTTGCTGCGGGGGGCGGATTCGGCGTTGCGACTGGCGACGCAGTTTTCGCCGGACAGCGCGCGGTACTGGCTGACGTTGGGGCAGTTCAATCTTTCGTCAGGGGTTGCGTCAATGCGATTTGCATCGAGCGGCCAGGTCTCGAATGCGCTCGATGCCGCTACGAAAACCGGCGATCTGCTGCTCATGGCCATGGCCGCCGACGAGGTAGGGATGGCGACGTGGCGACGTTACGAGCCGATCGCCCATCGCGCCCTGCTCTCCGACGGCCAACAGAAAATTCAGTTGTCGATGTTCAACAGTTTTTCGCGCGACAAGGCGAGGGATTTCATCGACAGTTACATCCACAAGATCGAGCCACCCACGGGCGAGAAGGACTACCTGCAGGCCATGGAACGCTTCCGGTTGGCGGTCGACACCGATCCCACGACGTTGCGCTACAGTCGTCATCTGTTCATGGCGTACGGCGAGCGCGGCCGATGGCATGAGATGCTTGATGTAGCCAGCCATCGGGCCCGCGCCTATCCACTCGATTTTCAGGCTCAACTCGCGCGTGGACTCGCCTTGCACCGGCTTGGCAGTGACCACTCGGCGCAGGTGGCGTTTGACAGCGCGTTCGTCTTGATGGACGAAGGCGATCAGGCGCGCCTCACCCGCTTCACCCGCATACTCCGCCCCAGGCCCACCACGGAAACAAAGGGCACCGTCGGCGACACGATCTCGTTCTCCAAATTGCCTCCGGCGCAGCAACGGGGGCTGGAACAAATGTTCTGGTTCATGAGCGATCCACTCACGCTCACCAACGAAAACGAATTTCGTCTCGAGTTCCTGGCGCGCGTGGTATGGGCGGATTTCCGGTGGACCAACGAGGAACTCGGGCTGCAAGGGGCCGACACCGACCGCGGCGACATCTTCGTCCGGTATGGCCCGCCCGATCTTGAGATGACCGTACCTGGCACGTCGAGCTTTCAGGCGTCCAATACCGACGGGGGCGTCACTCTGGTGTGGGCGTACAACAACGGACTCGTATTTTTCTTTGATCTGCCGCCGGGATTCGGTACCGCACGTTTCGCCTTCGTCGATCAGGACAACGTCGAGCAGATCAAGAGCGCCATGCCGGTGTCGTGGGCCAACATCCCCTCGACACGACTGATTGATACGATTCCCATTCGTGTCACACGATTCCGCGCGGTCGCCGACTCGACCGATGCGGTAATCGCCACCCTGATTCCGATGGATTCGCTCGTGCGCGGTCTCGAGATGACCAGCGCGCCGGTCGATGTGGATTTCCGCATCTTCGATCAGTTCGTTCGCGTGAAGGGCGTGGAGTCGGTGCAGCACAGTGTGCGCCCGGATTCCGTGACCGCGCCGCTTTCGCGACACTGGCTCCGACGCCTCGGCCCCGGTATCAATGTGGTTCGCGTGGAAGCCTTGCAGGCCGACAGCCGACGCGCCGCGCGCGCCATGACGCGTATCAAATCCGAGTCGACAACGGGTTTCGGGATGAGTGACATCCTGCTGGGTGACAAGCCGACACTGAGAGACGGCGCGGCGCCACGGCGCTGGCGTGATGTCACGATCGAGCCAAGTCTCGGTCGGTATAGCCGCGGCACGTCGGTGGGGTTGATATGGGAGATGTACGATCTCTTCGCCCGCGATGGCGGCAGCAAGTACCGGGTGGCCATCGGCGTCGAACGCACCGATCGCACGGCGGCTGGTCGATTGGCGGCACGATTGGTGGATGGACTCGGACGCACGGTTGGGCGCGAACAGTCCTCTCGCGACAAGCTCACCATCGCCTTTGATCGATCGGCGGCGGCAGCAGGAACGCTGGTTGAGTTTCTGTCACTCGATCTGTCCGATTCCTCCGCCGGCACCTACCGCTTGCGCGTGGAAATCACGGATCTCGGCAATGGGAAGAAAACGTCGCGCACCACGGAATTCCGCATCAAGTAGGCGGGAAGTCTCCCGTCTGCTGTCTCCCGCTTCCCGTCTCCCGTCTCCCGTCTCCCGTCTCAATTCACAGCGTCCGCCGTTGCGCCGAACGCCGCATCAGGTTGTCTTTCGCGACCACGATGGTCGGTCAATTTCAAGCCCTCTCGGAATCATTCGCGTTGCCACCCGGCAGTCGGACGTCCGACTACGACTACCCGCTCGCCGAGGAGCGCATCGCGCAGCGCCCGGTCGAACCGAGAGACGCGAGTCGCTTGCTGGTTGTTGAGCGCGCCACCGGATCCATCAGTCATCGCGTTTTTCGGGATTTGGCGGAGTTGATCCCTGCCGGTGACGCAATTGTGGTGAATACAACACGGGTATTTCGCGCGCGCCTGCTGGGACAGCGGGAGGGCGGCGGATCGGCGGAAATCCTGTTGTTGCGTCCCATCGATGCGTTGCACTACGAGGCCATGATTCATCCGGGTGGCAAGCTGCGACCGGGGCGTATCGTCACCATCGCGCCCGGCTTCCAGGTTGAAATCGTCGGCAGCACGCCTCGCCATACGCGGATTGTCAAGTTGCTCACCGCCGGCGATCCGCAGACCGCCATTGACCAGCACGGGCACGTGCCATTGCCGCCCTACATCGGACGCGCGGATGACCCGGCGGACGCGTCGCGTTACCAGACGGTGTATGCAGAGCAGTCCGGATCGGTCGCCGCACCGACCGCCGGACTGCATTTCACCCCGGAATTGCTGGCGCGGCTCGCCTCACGAGGGGTACAACGCATTGACCTGCTGCTCCATGTCGGACCGGGCACCTTCCGACCCGTGCAGGATGACGATCCGTCGCGGCATCTCATGCACGAAGAGTGGTGCGAGGTGAGCGAGGCGGCGGCGGCGGCGATGAACCACGTGCGCGCGCAGGGCGGCGCGCTGTGGGCGATTGGCACAACCAGCGTGCGGACGATGGAAACAGCGGCCGATGACCGCCAACGCCTTCAGGCTACGCGCGGCAACACCAACATCTTCCTGCGACCGCCACATGTGTTTCGTGGTGTCGATCGCCTGATCACGAACTTCCACCTTCCGAAGTCCACGCTCATCATGCTGGTCGCCGCGTTCGCGGGCTACGAACTCACGATGGAGGCGTACCGGACAGCGATAGCGGAGAACTATCGCTTCTATTCGTACGGAGACGCGATGTGTGTGATGTGAAGACGGGAGACGGGAGAAGGGAGACGGGAGCGGGAAAAGAAGACCGAAGCTATCCAGACGCCGAGGTCGACACCGTGTCGCCGGATGACTCGGCTCGTCCGGCTGGCCGTCTCCCGTCTCCCTTCTCCCTTCTCCCTTCTTCGTTCCCCTTCACCGTAGCGCATCAGTCCGGCCCCGCCCGCGCCGGCGTCCTTACCACGCCGCACGGCGTGATCGAAACACCGCAGTTCATGCCGGTTGGTACGCTGGCGTCGGTCAAGGCGCTTGATCCGGACGATCTGACGCGTCTCGGCGCGACGATGGTGCTGGCCAACGCGTATCACCTTCACCTGCGACCCGGCGACGACGTGGTGCGCACGATGGGCGGACTCCATCAGTTCATGCATTGGCACGGACCGCTGCTCACCGATTCGGGTGGATTCCAGGTGTTTTCCCTGGAAGGATTGCGCACCATCAGCGAGCACGGTGTCGAGTTCCGAAGTCACCTTGACGGTTCGTTGCATCTGTTCACGCCGGAGTCGGTCATGCGCATCGAACGCAACCTCGGTGCCGACGTGATCATGCAGTTTGATCATGTCGTGCCAGGTCAATCCGACGAGTCATCGGCCCGTGACGCGATGGAGCGCAGTCTGCGTTGGCTCGAACGGTGTCGAACCGAGTTCACGCGTCTGCAGCGCGAGGATCCTGATGCCCCGACGCCACTGCAGGCGCTGTTCCCGATCGTCCAGGGAGGCATTCATGCCCACCTGCGTCGCGCATCGGCCCGCGCCATTCGCGACATGGATAACTGGAGTGGCGTGGGGATCGGCGGACTGTCGGTAGGAGAAGCCAAGTGCGACATGTACACCATGCTTGAAGAGGTGGACGGCCAGCTGCCGACCGATCGGCCTCGTTACCTTATGGGCGTCGGATTCCCGGAGGACCTGGTGGAAGGGGTTGCCCGTGGCGTTGATCTCTTTGACTGTGTGGCCCCCACCCGGATGGGCCGGACCGGGGCTTTCTTCACCCGGGATGGCCGTCGGAACATCAAGAATGCCGCCTTTCGGCTGGACCCCACGGCGCTGGACCCGGACTGTGGCTGCGCCGCGTGCACCCGCTTTTCGCGCGCCTATCTTCGACACCTGTTCGTCACCGGGGAGTTGCTCGGACTCCGTCTCCTCTCCCTCCACAATGTACATTTCCTTGTTGCGCTGATGCGCGAGGCGCGAACTGCGATCGCCACCGGCACATTCGACGGCTGGAGCCGAGCGTGGCTTGCCCGCTACCTGTCCCGTACGACCGTCACGTCCGCCTCCAATATCCCATGACCGTTCCCATTTCCGCATCGTTGCTCGCGATTCAGGCTGCCGGTGGGTCAATCGCCCAGATGGTGTTCATGTACGGCGCGATCTTCGCGATTTTCTACTTCGTGCTCATCCGCCCGCAGCAGCAGCAACGAAAAAAACACGAGGCTCGCATCAAAGAGGTCAAGAAAGGCGACGAGATCGTGACCGCCGGTGGCATCGTTGGCGAGGTGCTGCACATTGCCCAGCAAACGAAGGACGGCGCGACGGTCACCACTATGGAGGACCGCATCACGATCAAGTCGGCCGATTCGCGACTTATCATTGAGCGGGGTCGCATTTCCCGCGTCGCGTCCAGCGCGGCATCCACCTGACCGAACGGTGTCGCTGCTCGACATTCACGTGCTCGGCTCGCCAATTCTGCGGCAGGAAACAGAGCGTGTCGAAACGATTACTCCGGACCTGCGCCGGCTGGTGGATGACATGTTCGACACCATGCATGCCGCGAAGGGCGTAGGACTCGCGGCACCGCAAGTGGGACGTCGGGAACGCGTGGCCGTGGTGGACGCCGACGACGTGCGTCTGGTGGTCATCAATCCCGAGATTATCCTGCGCGAAAGCGCGGTGAAGGGCGAGGAGGGTTGTCTGAGCCTGCCGGAGATTTACGCCGACGTCCAGCGCGCGGCGCGGGTCATTGTTCGTGCGCAGGACATCGATGGCAAATGGTATGAGGTCGAGGGCAGCGAGCTGCTGGGCCGCTGCCTGCAACATGAAATCGATCACTTGCACGGCAAGTTATTCACGGATCGATTGAGCCTGCTGAAGCGTCGATCGGCAATGCGGGAGTGGGAAGAGGAACGGGTGAAGTATCCGAAGTTGCTGCGCGTGTTGCCGGTCGGGGATCTCCCGCCCGAACGCGACGCCGCGTCCGCGGACTGACGTCCGCTTTCGAGAAGATCGTGCGGATCCTGTTCTGGGGCACACCTGAGTTCGCGGTGCCTCCACTGCGTGCCTTGTTGGGTGAAGGCCATGACGTCGTGGGGGTGGTCACGCAGCCGGACAAACCTCGGGGCCGCTCGCGCTCGCACGTCGATCCGTCTCCGGTCAAACGCGTTGCGCTCGAAGAGGGAATTCCGGTTCTGCAACCGGAGAAACCGCGCGGCGAGTCGTTCATGGCCGCCGTGCGGGACCTGGAGCCTGATGTCTCGGTCGTTGTCGCCTACGGGCGTCTTCTCCCGTCGGCCGTGATCGACCTTCCACCGCGCGGCACCTTGAATATTCACGCCTCGTTGTTGCCGAAGCTGCGCGGGGCAGCGCCTATTCAGGCCGCCCTGCTGGACGGAAGCCGCGAAACGGGCGTCACGATCATGCAAATGGTACCGGCGCTCGATGCCGGTCCGATGCTGCATGTGCTGCGCACGCCGATCGATGACATCGAAACGTATGGCGAATTGCACGATCGTCTTTCAGAGCTGGGTGCCATGGCCATCGTGCAGGGGCTCGCACTGATCGAAGCCGGCATCGCAAGGCCGATTGCGCAGGACGACGCGCAGTCGACGTACGCACAGAAGATCGAACGGAGCATGTCGCGTCTTGACTTTGCGGCCGATGCCCCGCGCGTGGCGCGGGTAACTCGTGCGTTCGATCCCCGTCCGGGTGCCTTCGCCGTGTTGAACGGACTGGACGTGAAATGTTTTGGGGCTCGGCTGGTTGGGGACGGCACTGACGCGGCGCTCGATGACCCGGCACGGTCGTCTCCGCCAGGGACGGTGCGTGCGGCCGACAACGCCGGTCTGTTCGTGCGCTGTGGAGTTGGCGCGATCCGCTTTCTTGAGGTGCAGCCCAGTGGGAGGGCGCGATTGGCGCCGGCCGCGTGGGCGCGGGGACGCGGGGTTGCGGTTGGGGATCAATTCGCGTGACACTGGCCGAACAGAAACGCCATGGATCCTCCTCGTCGGCTGGCGATCGTGGGGGCGTCACCGCAGCGCGGGTCGCAGCAGCGTTGATGCTCGCCGATCTGCGTCAAGGTGACCTTCTTGACGCCGCATTCGAACACCGCTCGCACGGACTCGACGCGCGCGACCGACGGTGGTTACATGAGATGCTCTGGGGCATGCTGCGGCGGCGGAGCTGGATCGACGCCGTGCTGTCCGTCCGGGTGAACGGTGGTCTCGCCAAGTTGGACGCCGACGTGGTCGATCTGTTGCGCCTCGGCGTGTACCAGCTGCTGTTCATGGGGAGCGTCCCCGCCTACGCGGCCATTGCGCAAACGGTCGAGATCTGCAAGCGACGCGATGGCATAGGCGCGGGCAAACTCATGAATGCCGTGCTGCGCCGTGTCGATCGCGAGCGTGGGAACATTGAGCCGCCCGTTCCGCACAATCCCATCGAGGCGCTGGCGCAACGTCATTCCCACCCGGCGTGGGTGGTGGCGCGTTGGGTGGAACGCTGGGGATGTGACGAAGTCGAGCAACTGCTCGCCGCCAATAACGAGGTATCGACCATCACATTGCGTCCTTACGGCATTGTTCGCGAGCAGTTGGTCGCGATGCTGGCGGGCGACGGCGTCGAAACCAGCGAGGTCGCGTTGGTGCCTGATTCGATTCGCCTCGGGCCCGGAGTCATGCTCACCGAGCTCGAAGCGTTCACGCAGGGCCTCCTGTTCGTTCAGGATCCAGCGGCGACGCTGGTCACCCGGTATGCGGACATTCCCGAACGCGCCGTGGTCGCCGATCTGTGTGCCGCGCCAGGCGGCAAGGCGCTGGAGCTGTCGCGTCGCGCGTCGGTCGTAATCACGGCTGATCGCAGCAGAACGCGGGTCGAGCGCATGCTGCTGGGATTCGGGCGGCTCGATGCGCGGAAACTGTTTCCGCTTGTCGCCGACGCGGGCTTGCCGGCCCTCGCGCCAGTGGATGTCGTTCTGGTGGACGTCCCGTGCACGGGCACCGGCACGTTCCGTCGGCATCCGGACGCGCGTTGGCGCCTGCGCGTTTCGGACTTCGCCGTGCTCGGTGCGTCCCAACGCGCGATCCTGCGCGCTGCAGCGGAAATTGTGAAGCCCGGCGGCTTGCTCATCTACAGCACATGTTCAATGGAACTCGAAGAGAACGATGAGTTGGTGGACGCGTTTCTCGCCGAACACCCGGACTTTACGCTTGCGCCGCCCGCCAACGGTGCGGTGGCCGACACCGTCCTCGACCACGGCAGACTGCGCGTGCTGCCTCACCGCCACGGCAGCGACGGTGCATTCGCAGCTCGGCTGCAACGAGCCGCGCGATGACGCCATCAAGCACTTCGTCGCGCCAGTATACAGCCGGAAAGACATGGCTTATGCGAGGTCTCGCGGCGCTCGGTGCCGGCTTGGCGATCGGCGCGGCGGCTGGGGTTGTGGGGGTGAACCGCCTTGATCCGGGTCGCCCCGGAGCGGCCGACTCGCTGCAGTTGATGATCGATAGCATGGGCGAGCGAAGCGCCTTGGAAGATCCGCGCGAGCAACGACGCTCCGCAGACGGCGTCGATGCGGAGCAACGCACCCAACGCATCACCGACAGCATCGCGCTGGCGAATGATCCGGACGCGCCGGTGATCCCCGATGTGATGGGCCTCGAGGAAGGGGCGGCGCGGAACGCTATCGAGGGTGCCGGGTTGACCGTAGGGACGGTGCAGTTCCGTGCGGCCACCGCGGCGGCCGGAATTGTGATGGCCACCTCGCCGACACCGGGCATCAAGGCACGCGCCGGCAGTGCCGTCGATCTTGTTCTCAGTGACGGCCGCACCCCGCCGCCGGATGCCGTCGACACGCCCGCGGTTTCGACCGCGCAGCCCCGCACCCCATGACTGTTCGGATCGCCCCCTCGCTGCTTGCCTCCGACTTTTGCCGGCTCGGTGCCGACATCGCCATGTGCGATGCCGGCGGCGCCGATTGGATTCACGTGGACGTGATGGATGGTCGGTTCGTGCCCGCGCTGTCATTTGGCGCGAAAGTCATTGAGGCCGCGCGCCGATCAAGCGCCCACGTGATCGATGTGCATCTGATGGTGCTGGAACCCGAACGGTACTTCGATGACTTCGTCAAGGCGGGGGCCGACGTGCTGACCATTCATGTCGAGGCCGCTCAACATCTCGATCGCCAACTCATGCGCATCAAGGAGTTGGGGTGCAAGGCCGGAGTCGCCCTCAATCCGGCAACGCCGCTGTCCGCCATTGAGGAGATCGTGCACCTGCTGGATGTCCTGCTGATCATGAGCGTCAATCCCGGCTATGGTGGACAGACGTTCATTGAGTACTCGATTGCCAAGATCGAGCGAGCGCGCTTTCTGCTCGATCACGCCGGCAGCGATGCGGCGCTGGAAGTGGATGGCGGTATTTCACAAGCCACCATCGCACGCTGCTGGCGAGCGGGCGCCGATACGTTCGTCGCAGGGAATGCCATCTTCTCGGCGATCGATCCGCAGGCCGAAATCGCGGCGCTGCGTGCGCTGTGCGCCGAAAGCGCGTGAGGAACAGCTCATGACCGCGAAACAACAGTGGATGGTGGTGTTCACGGTGATCGTCGTGTTGGCCAGCGGCGCATGGGCCGCAACCCGCCTGCTGGGTGACGAGCTGACATCGGTAACCGTTGGCTCCGATGCCCCGGGATTTGCCGCGAAGACCCTTGACGCATCGCCGCGCATGAAAACGCTCTCCGACTATCGCGGGGACGTGCTGTTGCTCAACGTCTGGGCGACCTGGTGCATTCCGTGCCGCACCGAAATGCCCAGCTTCGAAGCGCTGCACAAGGACTTTGGCGCCAAGGGATTGAAGGTCGTTGCCATCAGCATCGACGAGCCCGGTTTCGCGCAACAGATTCGCGAATTCACGGCAGCGTTGCATCTCACCTTCGAGATTCTGTACGATGACACGGGGGCGATTCAATCGATCTACCGCACCGCTGGCGTCCCGGAAACATTTGTCATCGGACGCGACGGGGTCATTCGCAAGCGATGGATCGGCGCCGAAGACTGGAACTCCGCGACAAATCGCGCGCTCGTTGCCCAATTGCTGGCCGAGCCCCGGTCGTGATGATGGCGTCGCGCTGTATGCTCGGCATCGAGACGTCGTGCGACGAGACGTCAGCCGCCGTGGTCACAGGTGATGCAGCGCATCCCGTGTTGCGTTCGTTGGTGATACTGTCTCAGGACGTGCACCGCGTGTTTGGCGGCGTCGTACCGGAAATCGCCAGCCGACAGCATCTTGTTGGCATCGTGCCCACGGTGCAGGCAGCGCTCCACGATGCTGACGTCACATTCAGCGACCTCGACGCCATTGCGGTTACCCATGCGCCGGGGCTGGTGGGCGCGCTCCTGGTGGGCACCAGTTATGCCAAGGCACTTGGCTATGCCATTGGCCGACCGGTCGTTCCTGTGCACCATTTGGAAGGACATCTGTTTGCCACCCTGCTCGAGCAGCCAGATGCCTCCCCACCTTTTTCGGCGTTACTGGTCAGCGGCGGGCACACCCTCCTGCTGGACGTGCCAACGTGGGGCACGTATCTACTCCTGGGCCAGACGCGCGACGACGCGGCCGGCGAAGCCTTCGACAAGGTGGCGAAGCTGCTCGGACTGCCGTATCCCGGCGGCCGTCCCCTGGAGGAGTTGGCCAGCACCGTTGAATCGTCAACCCGACGCTTTGTACGCCCGATGGTACGCGCGAGCGCCGCGCCGGGTGATGAGGACTATTTCGACCTGTCGTTCAGTGGTCTCAAGACGGCCGTGCTGCTGGCCGTTCGCGATGCCGAGAAACAGGGTACGTTGGAGATGTCGCGCGCCGCGATTGCGCGTGCCTTTCAGGAAGCCGTAGTTGATACGTTGGTGGAGAAAGTCGATCGCGCCGTCCGCCTGCATCGTCGGCGGCGCGTGGTGCTGGGTGGCGGTGTGGCGTGCAACCTGGCGCTGCAACAGGCGATGCGCGACCGTTTCGAGCGTCGAGGCGGACGCGTATTTGCACCGTCACCACGACTCGCGACCGACAATGCGGCGATGATTGCTGCCGCTGGGATGTTCCGCTTTGAGATGGGCGAACGGATGAGCCCGCTCCTCACGGCTCAAGCATCGTTACCGATTCCCGGAATCTTGCGTCCGGACACCGCCGCACACTGCTGAAACCCCATGAATCCTGAAGGCATTCTTCATCATCCGACGATCTTTCACCTCGGTCCTGTCGAGCTGACCGGATTCGGTCTCGCCGTGCTCGCCGGCTTTGCGCTTGCGCAGATCATCAGTCAGCGCGAGCTCTGGCGGCGAGGTCAGGACCGCGAAGCCGATGCCATCGCCGATGTGGTTATGGCTGCCTTGATCGGAACGCTCATAGGCGCAAAAACCTATTACGCCGTGCTCACCGGCGATGCGAGCTCCATTCTCAGTCGTGGCGGCTTCGTGTTCTGGGGCGGGTTCATGGGCGCCGTACCGCTGTGCTGGGCCACCATCAGGTACAAGAAGCTGAATTTCCTGCGGATCGCCGATGTGGCCGGCATCGCCATGGCGGCCGGCTATTCGGTGGGACGTTCAGGATGCTGGGCCGTTGGCGATGACTACGGTCGACCTTGGACCGGGTTCTTGGCCACGCGATTCCCCGAGGGCGCGCCGCCGTCGACCGTGTCGGTGATGAGCGCGCAATTCGGCGCGCAATTCCCTGCCGGTACACCGGGCGAGATGGTGGTCGCCGTACATCCAACACAGCTATACGAAGTGGTCCTGGGCTTCCTGATGTTCGTCATGCTCTGGCGGCTCAGAAAACACTCGCATCGAGAAGGCTGGCTGTTCGGGGTCTGGTGTATGTTGGCCGGGACGGAACGGTTCATCGTCGAGTTTTTCCGCGCCAAGGACGACCTCACGACTGCAGGGCTCACGTCGGCTCAGATCATTGCGATCACGGTATTCACAATCGGGTTCGGGTTGCTGATGTCGAAGAGGGGGGCGAGCAAGGCCGTCGCAGTCTGAGCGCGAAAAACACAATCGGCCAACGTCGGGCGCGACGAGAGAAGCCTCGCCCCGTCAAGTCGGGTAATTATTACCCGACTATCCCACTCCCTATTGCCCAATCCCACCGTTCGTGTGTATACTCCATCACACGCTTTGAGAAACATTCTCATCTAACGCCGTGGCCGCCAAGCTTCGCCTCATCAATCTGCAAACTCAACCAGCCGCGTCGCGCACCTGCGCCTTGGCGTCGTGCCGTCCGGGAAGCCGAGCCACGGTTGTCGACATCGGTTGCGCGTCCGATGAAGCATGCCGTCTTCGCGCGCTCGGCTTGTGCGAAGGCACCGATGTCAGTGTGATCGACACTCGGCATGCGATGCTGCTGGATGTACGCGGCACGCGTCTCGCGTTGGGCTCTGCGCTCACCGCCGGCATCACGGTCCAGCCGATTTCCGCACGCGGCTGACTGGCGCTGACTGGCGCCGGGGCGCTTCACGCTCTCGGCCGTCCCCGCCCCCGCCCGCTGTCACTCCTCGGCCGTGACGACGATCCATCCTCCACTCGCAGGTCCACACGCCACGCGCGATTCCGCCGGTGCGTTGCAGAGCGCGAAGGGCCCGTTGCGGGTGGCGATCATCGGCAATCCAAACACCGGCAAGACCACCCTGTTCAATGCGCTGACCGGGCTGCGGCAGCGGGTGGGAAATTTCGCCGGCGTTACGGTGGAACGCATCGAGGGCACCTTCAAGGGTGCTGATGATCGGCGCGTTGTGGTGCTCGACCTCCCGGGCAGCTACTCGCTGTCGGCCGGCTCGCCTGACGAGCGCATCGCCCTGGAAGTATTGCTGGGCCGGGACAAGGATCGCTGGCGACCCGATGTCGTTTTGGTTGTTGTCGATGCCGCGCATCTGGAGCGAAATCTGTTCCTGGCCAGCCAAGTGCTCGAACTCGGCATTCCGGTGGTCTTCGCGCTCAATCAGTTCGATCTGGCTGAGGCGAACGGCGTTCGTATCGATGTACCTGAGTTGATCCACGAAATCGGCGTGCCGATCGTGCCCACCGTGGCTACTCGTGGCGAAGGACTTGATCCCCTGAAGCGCGCGTTGGTCATGGCGGCGTCACTGCCGGCGCCGATGCGGCGCTTCGCGCTTCCCGAAGCCGCGACTGTGGCGCTTGAACCACTCGCGGCGTGCCTGATGGCCGATGGGCTGTCAGTGGTGGCGGCCCATATGGAAGCGATGCGACTGCTGGGTGTGAATCATCCGGACGCGCACGTGAAAGGGGTGCCCGGAATCGCGGCCGCCATAAACGTTGCGGCCGCGTCGCTTGCGCGGGCAGGGTTTGTGCCTGGACGGTTCGAAGCGGAGATGCGCTACGGGTGGATCGCGCAGGTGCTGGCGCGGGCCGTGTCGCGGCGCGTCAACGGACTGCTCACGCTCAGCGATCGCATCGACGCCTTGGCGCTGCATCGTCTCTGGGGTCCGCTGATCTTTCTCGCGCTCATGGTCCTCGTTTTTCAGGCGGTGTTTTCGTGGGCAACACCGCTGATGGATGGCATCCAGTCGTTGATTGCGTTTGTCGGCAGTTCGATTGGCGCGCAGTTGCCGGCTGGTGATCTGCGCAGCCTCATCGTCAACGGCATCTTTGCTGGCGTCGGTTCGGTGTTGGTGTTCCTGCCGCAGATCGCCATTCTGTTCGCTTTTATCGGGATACTGGAGCATTCGGGCTATATGGCGCGCGCCGCGTATCTGATGGATCGGGTGATGCGCCGCGTTGGTCTGCACGGAAAGAGCTTCATCCCGATGCTCTCCGGTTACGCCTGTGCAGTGCCCGGCATCATGGCGACGCGCACCATCGAAGATCCAAAAGACCGGCTGGCCACGATCATGGTCGTGCCGCTGATGAGCTGCTCGGCTCGACTTCCCGTGTACACCTTGCTGATTGGCGCGTTCGTGCCGCCAACCGTGATCGTACCGGGCTTCACGTTGCAGGCCGCGACCATGCTCATCATGTATCTGCTGGGTACCTTGGTCGCGCTCGCCGTGGCGGCGGTGTTCAAGCGCACCTTGCTCAAGGGACCGGTGCGACCGATGATTCTCGAGTTGCCGCGCTATCGCTGGCCGAGCGTGAAATCGCTGGGCGTGTCAGTAGCGCAGCGCTGCCAGCTCTTTTTGCGTCGGGCCGGAACGGTCATTCTCGCCCTGTCGATCCTGCTATGGGCGCTCGCGACGTACCCGAAGTCGACGGCGAGCCCTGCCCTGTCAGCGGCGGCCCAGCAGGAGCAGCAGCTCGCGCACTCGGTACTTGGGCGCCTGGGGCACGCGATTGAACCCCTGGTGCGACCGCTGGGGTACGATTGGAAAATCGGCGTGTCCATCGTGTCGAGCTTCGCCGCACGCGAGGTATTCGTATCCACCATGGGAACCATTTACGGCGTCGGTGATGATGGCAACACCGCTCGTGCGCTGCAGACGCGATTAGTGGAGGAACGCCACCCGGTCACTGGCGCGCGGGTGTATACGCCACTGATCGCCGTGGGTCTGATGGTGTTCTACGTATTCGCGCTGATGTGCATCAGCACGATCGCAGTTACCGTGCGGGAAGCGGGTGGCGGGCGGATCGGATGGAGTTGGGCCGCCCTCCAGTTTGGGTACATGCTGGCGCTGGCGTATGGCGCCGCGTGGACGGTGTACGCGGGTGGACGCGCCTTGGGATTCGGAGGCTAGCGATGCAAACCGTGATCGTGCTGTCGGTGGTGGTACTCGCGGCGATTTTCGTGGCGCGTCGGGTATGGAACGCCGTACGGTCGGCGCGGAAGCCGGCTGGTGGCTGCGGGTCCGACTGCGGCTGTGGCCACTGACGTCCAAGGCGTCATAACTCTGCTGCCGCGCGCTCCCAGCTCTCGTCTGCCGCCGCGAACACCTCGCGCACCGAACGCACCCAACGTCGCCAATCCGACAGCCGCGTATCCAACGCACTGCCGTGCAGGACGTCTGCCGCCAGCGCCATGCGTGCGAAAGCCGCGAAGAGCGGCTCGGCGTGTTCCTCAAGTACCGCTTCGATCGCCCGCTGGTGCGGTACATCGGCAGGCGCGCGCACCGCAGCCAGCGCCGCGATCACCTTGACCATCGCCTCCGCCAGTTGCGTCGCATCCATCAGCGCCAGCTGTCGCAGCGGATCACTGACGCCATCAACGGCACGACGCGCCGACAACAACGGCGCGAACCACGCATCGTGCGCCGATCCGGGTGTGCCACGCAGCGAACCCAGCGCGCGAAGTCCTCTGGTGACTTCCGGCATCGCACACGCCCGGTCGAGCAATTGCGAACCCAGGATGCGCAACCCATCGTCGCCGTTCAGTTCAAGGACGTCGCCGCTTGAGAGATAGAGTGTGGTCTGCGATTCCCGCTGCGACACGCCATCAAGGCCTTCCAACGCCAGCCGCCACGGCGCCGCACGTGTCCAGCGGATGACCAACGCATGATCCTCGAGTTCCAGCACCGCCCGTGCGTCGATTTCGCGACCTCGCACAATGCCGACTACCCGTGCCGCCGCCAGCGGCAACTCGCCCGGCGATGTCATCCGCCGAGGAGTGCCTCGAGCACCGCGTCGATGTCTTCGAGCGTCTCGAACACCGCAGCTGGATCATGCGCGGCCAGATCGTCCACACTATAGCGTCCGGTGGCCACACCAATGGCGCGGGCACCGAGCGCTCGGCCACACTGAATATCGGCCGGCGTGTCACCAATGATCACCATATGCTCACCCGGCATCGTCGTGCCGAAGAATGCTTCGGCACGCTGCTGCGCGACGACCGGGAGTTGCGGGCGATCCTCGTGGTCACTCCCGAATGCGTTGATACGAAAGCGTGCAAAGTCCAGGCCCACGGCCTGAAGTTTTCGGCGTGCGCCCTGTTCGATGTTGCCGGTGAGCAGTCCTATGGTCGCGCGCTCCTGTGCCTCCACCGCGTCAAGCAGCGGACGTACACCGGCACACAGACGCGCGGAGGCCACATCGCGGAGCTCCAATTCCAGCAACAGGACATACGACTGCAACACATCGTGCATCCGTGACGAGATGTGCGCATCGTTTACACCGGCGCCACGCATCTGCTCGCGGACAATCTGTCGGTCCGTCTTGCCGTCGTATCGGTACGCTGGGTCACCGTGGTGACCAAACATTCCGAACAGCGCTCCCTCCATCGCGCGACGGCCAGCCCCGTCAGTCCATAACAGCGTCCCATCGATGTCGAACAAAATGAGCTTCACGGGCGCGCGGCGGACGGTGAGGGCACACGAGCAACTGTTGGAGGCGAAGCGGCGGTGCGCGAAAGCAGCAAACCGCCCATGACAAGCGACGCGCCGGTCAACTGCCATCCAGTGGGTCGCTCGCTCAGCATGACCCACGCCACGGCGATGGCGATGACCGGTTGCAGGTTTCCGTACATCGCCGTACGTGTTGGTCCAAGCACTCGCACGCCGCGATAGAACAAGAGGTAGGCCACAACCAGTGCTCCCACACCCGCGTATACGACCGCGCCCCACTCCGAAGGCGCCACGGTGGCGACCTGAAGGCGGCGAAGCGCCGGCGTTGCCACAATCAGCAGAAACGCGGCACCGCTGGCCATCGTGATGGACGACAGATGAAATGGATGCGCTCGCGCGGTGTAAGGTTGCAGCAGGACGCTGAACATCGCCCACATCAAACTGCCACAGGCAATCAGGGCGGCTCCGAGCATCGAGCTGAAGCCGGCGTCGAGACCATGAGCGCTTCCCACCACGCAAACGACGCCGGCCAGTTGCATGCCGATGCCTGCCCACGCGCGCGTGGGCAGGCGTTCGCGCCCCAGAACATGCGATATGATCGCGATGTAGGCGGGACCGGCCGCCATGACCAACGCGGCGATGCCCGCACGGGTACGCGCCATGCCGAGAATGAACAACAGCTGGTACATCCCGTTTCCAACCAGTCCGAGAAGCGCCAGATGCACCATATCCCGTCGTGTTGGCCACCGGTCGGCACGTGTGAGCCAGGACAGCACTCCCAGCACGACCGCGGCAAGCGCCACGCGAAGGCTGTTGAACGCAAACGGTTCGAGGGTGCGGATACCCGCTTTGACGACGCTGAAGTTCACGCCCCAGATGAGGGCCATCAACAGCAGGCCGACATCGGTTACCCCAAATGACGGTCGGGAAGACATCCCGAAAAGTAGGCACCCGGACGGACCCGGTGTACCTTGTCCGCATGCAAGTCTCCTTTGCGCTCTTCGCCGACGCGGCGAACCTCTCCCAGGAAGGGAAGCTCAAC
Source organism: Gemmatimonadaceae bacterium (assembly GCA_031419135.1). Classification (GTDB taxonomy): domain Bacteria; phylum Gemmatimonadota; class Gemmatimonadetes; order Gemmatimonadales; family Gemmatimonadaceae; genus Gemmatimonas. The sequence continues at coordinate 1,266 of JANOKE010000569.1, read as the reverse complement.
ATTCTCGGCGTCTTCGACGCGGTGCATGTGGGCCAGTTCCCCGCCCTGCACCCGCGCGCCACGTTCGTGGTGCGGCTCAAGGGCTCGCCAACCGACATCGGTTCGCACGACATGACGCTGCAATGGGTCAATCCGCGCGGCAATGTGCTCTGGTCGTCGTCAGCCGAGCTGGCGATTCAGGCTCCACCGGCACAGACCGGCGAAATGGACATGCCGGTGATCGTCCAGATCGACCTGCCGCTTGACGTGGTTGGCGACTATTCCATGGTTGTGGACCTTGATGGCACGCGTCACGGCGAAGCCCTTTTGCACGTGCGTGCCGGCGCGCCGGTGAGTCTGCCCATTCCCGGATCGTCGCTGGTGTCGTAGTTGCGCCGACCTGACCGTTCGCTACTCCAGACGTCGCACGGCCACGCATTGATCGCGCAGTCGTGCCACGTACGAATCGTCGTCGAGCAAGAACTCCACGGCAACACCACCACGATTCAGCGCACTGTGCACCATGCGATGCGCACCCAGGGCAATCCCGACGTGGGTGATCCGCCGATCCTCGCGATCCGTAAAAAACAGCAGGTCACCCGGTGCGTGATCGGCAGAGGCATCGACGGAAACCAGACGCCCGAGCAATGCCTGTTGCCAGGCATCGCGTGGCATCTGAAGTCCGTGCAACGCGAAGATCCGCTGCACGAATCCCGAACAGTCGCATCCCCACGGCGAGACGCCGCCCCAGAGATAGCTGGCCCCGACGTAGAGCGTTGCGGCGCTCTGCGCAATTGCCGTGGCATCGCGCGGGAATCGTGTTGAACGATCAGCGGCGGCGAGCGCCGAACCGGACACCACCTGGGCACCCGGCGCAACACGCGCGCCAAGCGGCAAAGCGGTGAGGATGCCGAGACCGTCGCGCACCTGGCAGCCCAGTGCCATGCGCCATGTCGCTTCGTCGCCGGCGGAGGGCATCACATATCCCATGTGCGTCCAGCCTTCGTACCCATCAGCGCCTCGGACGTGAAGCCAATCGCCCCGCACATCCATTACCGCCAACACATCACCCGCCAGCAGTTGCGATGTAAGCGGCGCCGAGATGCGCGCATCACCGAGGAGCGGTGCAATCGCTGCTCGCACCGTTTTCTGTTCCGCTTCACGCTTGGACATGTCGTTTGAACGACTCAGCAATTATCGGGGTGTGGGGCCAGAGGTGTAAGCACCAAAGGGAGTGAGGGCAGAGGAGTGAGCAGGGGAAGGGGTGAGGGTAGAACGGTGAGCGGT
>JANOKE010000568.1:0-1016 GCA_031419135.1 Gemmatimonadaceae bacterium | reverse complement strand
TCGGAAAACAACAGACCGCCGTTCTCCACGTACCGCACCAGCCCCTGTCGCTCCTTCTCGCTGAACCGCACCAGCTTGTGGCCCGTCATGAACAGGAACGGGAACGCGGTGAGTTCGGCCGAGTCGGCGGTGATCACGATTTCCTGCGGGTTCACCGGGATCTGCGTGTACTGCAGTACCGCATCCAGCAGATTCGCGCACACTTTGGGGTTGTAGTCCCAGTCGCCCGAGTTGTAGCGCAGTCGTGCAAACACGAACTCGTAGAAACGGCTGGTGCCAACCGGCCGCGCTGGGGCCGAAGCCCCCCGGCCGAACGTCGGGAATAGCCCCTGGATCGCCAGTCCACCCGTGGCCATTGCCAGCCGCCGCACAAACACGCGACGGTCCATGCCTACAGAGTGCGGAGCGCCTAGATTCGACATACGAAGCTGAAGATCTTCCTCGAGAGGGACCATGGTGAGCAGTTCACAGATCGACCGGCTGGGAGATCGGCTGCGATTCGGTCAGTTCACGGACGACGATCTCCGAGAACTCGACGCGTATCGTCAATCGTTCGTTGGAGCGTACGAAGCGGTTATTTCGTCGATTCGGCAAGAACTCGGGTTGAAACCGACGGGACGACCTGCAAAGTCGACCACCTCAATCGTCCTTTCCCATGGCCTCGATCGTCGATCGACCGATGATATTTCTTCTTGACTACGACCGTCGTCAGGGAAAGCTCGTGACGATCACGTCATTCCCGGACACTGCCCGCGCCGACGCGAGCGCGGCGCGCCTCGAGTTGGAGTTGCGCTTGCACGGGCAGGGCATTCAGCACGAGGTCGTCATCCTTGAAGCCCATGACCAAGCCGCGCTGCGTCTCACGCACCTAAGGTACTTCGAGGGAGTCCACGCAATTGCGAAATCGCAGTTGAGCGACTGACCTCGCGCGCCTCAATGCGACTCCTCACCTGGCTGTTCTTCGCGACCCTGTCGCTGATCCTGATGCTCCAACTGCGCGGTTTCGACGAAACCTT
>JANOKE010000567.1:0-2630 GCA_031419135.1 Gemmatimonadaceae bacterium | reverse complement strand
ATGCCTCGGCTGTCATCGTTTGGGCGGAGACGGCGGGATGATCGCGCCCACGCTTGACGACGTGCGAATGCGTCGTGATGCGGCCTATATCGCGGCGATCATTACCGAGCCAATGCGCGTGAGGCCGGGGGCAGCCATGCCGAAAGCACGGCTGGCCGAGCGCGAACGAACGCTCATCATTCGTTACCTGGGTGGAGATCCCACGGCCGTGTATCGAGCGACCGCCACCCCCGTCGTCGCCACCGATACGACGTCGGCGGCGCGGTATCAGAAATGGTGCGCCGCCTGTCACGGGGTTACCGGAAAAGGCGACGGACCGAACGCGACGCACTTGCCGGTGGCCCCGTCGCGTCATGCCGATGCGACCGTCACTGCGCTACGAAGCGACGATGCGTTGTTCGATACCATCTATGGTGGTGGGGCGATCATGAACCGCAGTGCCCGCATGCCCGCGTTCGGCGCAACGCTGTCTGCAGGGGAGATTCGCGGACTGGTGCGGCATATCCGTATGCTGTGTCGCTGCAACGGGCCAGCGTGGTCTCGCGAGGCGATTCGGTGATGCGGTCGGTTCGTAATCTGCGGTTGGCGCTGCTGCTGGCACTCGTTGTTGCATCGTGTACACGCGGCGATAGCGCGTCGGACACCAACGGGGGGTTGAACGCTGAGCTCATCGCGGCATCGCTCGGACCGCCACCGGTGGCCCCCGCGCCCGGGGAGTTTGCTGGCGCCGCGGTCTGTCAGTCCTGTCATGCGGAGCAGTTTTCCGCATGGCGGACATCCACGCATGGCACGGCTGGTGGCGCGCCGGGCACTGGCGCGAACGCTGGCGATCGCGTGCGCGTGATCGCGCCGTTCAACGGCACGCCCATGCGTTTTCGCGATGCGACCGTCATTCCCCGGCAGCAGGCTGGCGTGTTTTCGTTCGTGGTGCAACGTCCGGGCGAGCGCGATACGGCGCTTGTTGTGGACGCGGTGATTGGTGGCGGTCACATGGTGGGCGGCGGCACCCAGGGGTTCGTGACATCGACCACCGATGGGACGCTGCGCTTTCTCCCGTTCGACTGGAGTCGACAGAACCACACGTGGTTTTGCAACACGGGCACACGGGCCAACAAGGGATGGCTGCCGATCTCCCCAACAGTGCGGTTGGCCGATTGCGGCGACTGGCCACCGACACGGGTGTTGGGTGACGAACCACGTTTCAGTAACTGTCAGTCATGCCACGGCAGTCAGATCGATCTCGCTTTTGACAGCACCACGAAGCGGTGGGCAACGCGCGCGAACGGATTCTCGATCAACTGCGAATCGTGCCATGGGCCCGCCGCGCGCCACGTGCGCCTGATGCGATCGGGTACGCCCCCGTTGGCCGACATCGGCCTGGTCGCACTTGCGACGTTGGACAAGGACCAGTCGGTGGCACTGTGTCTGTCGTGTCACGCATTGAAAAATCGCCTGGTGTCTGGCTGGCGCGCCGGAGCCGACCTCACGCCGTTCTACTCCATTCGCCTGTCGCAGTTGGGCGACCAGCCGCTCACCGCCGATGGGCGCACGCGCACCTTCGCCTATCAGGAAGGCCACCTGGCGAGCGACTGTTATCGGAACGGCGGTATGACCTGCACGTCGTGTCACGATCCACATTCGCAGCACTATCGCACCGTAAACGGAGAGCCGCTTCAAGGTCGCGCCGATGACCGACAGTGCACGAGTTGTCACGCGAGCAAGGCGGTGGATATCGCTGCCCATACGAAGCATCGCGCGGGTTCTCCAGGCAGCCAGTGTGTCGCCTGCCACATGGCGTACGAACAGCAGCACGAACTCGGGAACGCGATTCGTTACGCGCGTTCCGATCATTCGATTGCCATTCCGCGTCCCTCGCTTGATTCGGCGTTGGGCATCACCAGTGCCTGTCGCCATTGTCATGCTTCAACCAGTGAGGCGTTACATGGCATGCAGGTGGCGCAGTGGTGGGGTGCGCTCAAGCCACACGAAACCGCGGTGGCCGGAGTATTCGCGGCGAGGCTGGTCACCGATATCGAGACGGCCACGCCATTGTTGCTCCAACCGGAGTCGCGAAACGCGACCGGGCAAGTGGCGGGGCTGGCGCAGTGGGTCGAGCGCTTTGGCCGCCCGAACATGGCCTCCGTACCGTCTATTCTCGAGTCGCGATTGCGCGCGCTGTCGTTGAGTGCCGATCCCGACGTTCGTGCACTGGCGCTGGCCACGCTGCACTACGTGCGCGGAACCGAAGGGAACACCCGTCGCTTCCTTCAGGGGGCACTCGACGGCACACCCGGCAGCAGTGATGCCGTGCGTCGGCGCTGGTCGATGGTGCTGGGCGGCCTTGGCGATGCCGCTCGCGAGGCGAACGACGCGACGGGGGCGACAACGGCGTACCGCAAGGCGCTGGCGGTGACTCCGGAGGATCCCGCGCTGTTGGTGAACCTCGGTCTGGCACTGGCCGACGCCGGCGATTTGACGGCGGCGGTACAGGCATTCCAGCAGTCATTACGCGCTGACGCGCGACAGCCTATCGCGCAGCTGAATCTCGGGATCGCGCTGGAGCGAGCGGGCAACAGTGCCGCCGCGGCCCAGGCCTGGCGGCGGGCCATCGCCCTCGACCCCACGGCGCC
>JANOKE010000566.1:0-1829 GCA_031419135.1 Gemmatimonadaceae bacterium | reverse complement strand
GTGCAGAAGCGCGCACCTTGCCGAGGCGCCGCGCACGTCGCAACATCATGCCACCTCACCTGAAGTCGGCGGATACCACGGCGGTCACGGCGGCAACCGTTGCCGCGACGCCCGCAGTGTATACGATCGTCGCAAAAGACTTCTCGTACGAGGCGCCGGACACGATCACGGCAGGCATGGTCGCTCCTCAACCATCGAAGCCCCGCGCGTGTCGTCGGGCGTGTCAGTTGCCGAATGCGGTGGCGCTGAGATAGCCGGTCGTCCCGTCCACGAATTGCACGCGATACCAGTTGGCGCTGGCGCCCATGATCTGCACAACGGAGGCGCGCGGAACCTGCTGGAGTGCAGGACTCGTCGCACTCGGCGCCCACCGCAGCGTCGCGTTGGCAATGCGGGTGACACCAGCTCGCCCGAGGCGCGTCGTGTCCGCACGTACCACCGGCGGGACGCTCAGTACTTGTCGGACATGCGCAAGCGGGTCGATTGGCCCCGCACCGCGTCGGTAAATGCCGAAGTGCAGGTGCGGCGCGGTGGTGCGTGCGTTTCCCGTGTTGCCGACGAATCCCAACGTATCGCCAATGCGCACACGCTGTCCTTCGGTCACCACCGCCGAATCCAGGTGCGCGTAGTAGAGTGACTGCCGACGGTGTTCATCACCGAGCCACACGACCTTACCACCGAGGTTGCTGGGATCTGTGCTGCGCACGACGCCATCGGTGGAGGCGATCACCGGCGTGCCTCGGGGCGCAAAGATGTCGATGCCGTGATGTGACCGACGCCCACCATCGCGCGCCATGCCGAACACGCTTTGGATCGCGCGATTGCTGTGCCCGTCGACGGGAAAGGCGAGCGAGGGTTCGGCGCGCAAGATCAGCTCGAAGCGCCCGTCGCGCAACAATTCCGGCTGCAGTCGCACCACGTAGTTCCCATCGCGCGTTGCCTCGAACTGCAGAGTGAGGAACGCTGCGGCACTGTCCGGCCGCACCAGCGTGTCCGCAGTTGCGCGATGCACCAGCGAGCGGGCCGTATCGGATTCGATCTCGAAGAGGTCGAGGAAAATAGCAGCACGAAGTCCGTCGGCGCGTACGGTGGCGACCAGGCGTTGACCATCGCGGAGCGATACGCGATAGGCCACCGCGCGGGCTTCGCTGCGTGAATAGGCGCCGAGTTCACGCGATGGCAGGATGGCCGAAAGTGGCGCGTGCAGCGCACTGTCGCCAGCGACCAGCCACTCGCGACCCAGCGCGGTCGAATCGAGCCCGGCATCGCGCAGCGCTTGCGCGTATCGACCGTGCGCGGTCGGTGGTACGCGACGAACCGCGTCAGGCAGGTTGCACGCGGCAAGCAGCAGCAGAGACGCGAGGACGCGATTTCTCAAGGGCACGCGCCGTTATACCCGCGCGGCACTCGATCGGTCGCCTGCGCGATACATGTAACACAGACCGTCGGGCGCGACCTCAAAGAACGCGCGGTCCAGCCTGCCGTTGGCGCGACTGATTTTGATGGGCTTGGCGTCCAGGACGCTTTCTGGAATTGCGCGGAGGAGGTTGATCAGGATAGTGGTGTTGCGATCCCATGAGTCCAGCAGTGCGTCCAGCAAGCGATGATCTCGTGCGTCCGTCATGGCGTTTGGTAGCGGAGTTGGAGGCCGTTGGCAATGTGGTTTGGTGGGGGACGTGACCTCAGCGGAGGCACTCGCGGGCGTTAGTACCGCGAACGACGCGCCCTCCGGCTCCGTCCACCACGCACACGAAATCCTTGCCGTGTGTTGCCTGTACTTGTCTCGCATAGACGTAGGCACGATCAGGTCCATCGAACTGCGGTCGCCC
>JANOKE010000565.1:0-5503 GCA_031419135.1 Gemmatimonadaceae bacterium | reverse complement strand
GGGTAGAGCAAACCCGCTGCCCTCACCGCTCGCCCCTCCAACGCTCAACCCTTTGTCTGCTCAGTGCTCTACCCTCACCCCTTTGCCTGCTCACCCCTCCGGCTCCTCACCCCTCCAGCCCCCCTCCAGCCCCCCGTCGCCGCGATCGGCCTCGCCTGTTGATTCCGCGTCGTCACCCGAACAAGCGTAACAACATTTGTGAGGCTGCTTCCGAGACACTACACTACCGTCCCTACCGTGAAAGGCCGCCCGCCATTCCCTCTCACCGCCATCGCATGTACGCCATCGCCATCATTCGCTATCGCCGCCCATTCGAAGAAGTCGCGCCGCATGTGGACGAGCATCGCGCGTACCTGCGCGCCCTCAAAGCAGACGGACGACTGATGGTGTCGGGTCCCATGGACCCTCGCGTCGGTGGCATGTTGCTGCTGCGACTGCCCGATCACGAGGTGCTGGCCGAACTGGATCGCATTCGTGACGACGATCCGTTCACGCAACGCGGATTGGCGCAGTATGAACTGATTCCCTGGGCGCCGGTCATCGGCAAGGAAGATCTGGATCGAATCTGAGTGAAGGGTCAACAACACTTCATTTGCATTTTTCGTTGAGGGGTTGAGGAGTGAGGGGACGGAGGAGTGAGCAGGTGAAGGGGTGAGGGAAGAGGGAAGAGCGGTGAGGGCAGAGGTGCGGCAGAAGGGTTGCTCTACCCTCACCGCTCACCGCTCTTCCCTCACTCCCTTTGGGTGCTCACACCTCTGGCCCCTCACACCTCTGACCCCTCACACGGTCGACGCCGTCGCGGCGCACCGATGATCCGCGCCGTTACGCGAACATGGGTTACCAATCATATCAAGCGATTCTGAGACACTACACCAGGGGGCGCGAACGTGGGTAACACCGATTTCCGCATGGAGCGCCACACGATGATTTTTCGGCGTCGCTTCCGCGCTCCGCGAGCGTTGGTGTACGCCGCATGGACCGATGCGGCGCAACTCGCAAAATGGTTCGGACCGGAGAGTGCCACCAGCACAGTTCGTGAGCTCGATATGCAAGTTGGTGGCACCTGGCGTATCGTGATGGATATGCCCGACGGCGTGGTGTATCCGCTCAGCGGCGTGTATGCCGAAGTTGTCCCGGACGAACGGCTGGTGTTTACCATGGACACGTCGGAACACCCCGATGCGTGGCACGTCATGCTGGATTCATTGCGCGATACACCAACCGGCGCGCGCGCCGGCGGCATTGTGACCACGGTAGTGTTGGCCGACGCCGATACCGAAACCGTGATGACGGTTTCGCAGCGCTTCGATGAAGCGAGTGATCGCGATGCGCACTATCATATGGGTTCGCCGCGAGGCTGGGGCGAGAGTTTCGACCGACTGGAGCGGCTGCTGGCGGGTTGACTCGCGCGGTCGACACGCGCGGTCGACACGCGCGGCCTGCATCACTTCGCCACGCAGTGTCCGAGCACCGCCAGCGCATTCGCCACAGGGCGTTCGCCCGCCGCGTCGGACGGTTTGTTCACCAACCGTACCTGCCCGCTGGTGGCATCACGCACAACCATCGCGGTCGAGCCGCCGCCGTCAAGATTCAGTGCGTTTCGCGCACCGAGATCCCGCATCAATGCCGCAGTCTCGCGCGTGGTGGTGCCAGCGCTGTAACCGGTTTGTCGACCATCGATCACCACCAGCAGCAGTCGCCGCCCGTTGGCGGCGAATCCTGCCGCGGTGCGTGGATTCACACCGCGAAAGCCAACCGCTCCCGCCGAGTCGATGCTTGCCACGACAACGCTGTCGCGCACCAGCAGCGGGAATCCACCCACGGCGTTCACCGGCATCACCGGTCCGAGTGCGACCTCTACGCGCAGCGTATCGCCTGCCAACAGTGAGGCACGCGCGCTTCCCACCAGCATCATCGTGTCGCCGCGCGCGAGTCCGCCATGCACTGGCGGCAGGGCCGCGATGCGATACCGACGATCGCCCACCGGCACGAGCAGCAGTGCGCCGGGACGTGTGAGGCTGTCCAACGACTGTCCCCAGGCAAGATCGACTATGCCAACGGTGTTCGCCGACGGACGATTCCACGATCCAATCGGGACCCGTCCACGCGACGTGACCAGCGATCCGATTACCGATAGCACGCCAATGGATGGCCGACCAACCGCATCGAACGACATCACGGGCCGATCAATCGGGCCCGCGAGCACGCGTCCCTCCTGCACCAACGCCCCAACCGGCACACCAGGCGGGGCAAACAGAAAGAAGTCGGCATTCACGGCGGCGATCGCCGCGTCAGACGATGGCAACCCGCGCAGCAGATCTCCTGTGGTGGTACGGCCCACAGCCGTCAACCCGCCCTTGAGTGCTCGCACCGACACACAGGCCGTCAGATCGATATCGAGTACGTGCGCGCGCAGCGGCACAGCCGTTCGCACCAGGTGATGCAGCCAAACGCCATTCGCCAGTCGCTCGGTGGTAATCGAGTCGGCAACCGCGGGTGGAATAACCCAGCGAGTCTCTCCGCGACCAATGCGTCCAGTGGCACAACCGGCCAACAGGCTCGACACCGCCAGTGCGAACAGCGATGGATGGCGCCGCCAATGAATACGCGCTCCCATCTCGCCCCTGTCGCGCCGCGCGGTAGATTGCCGAATCGCCGAGCCCGTGAACGGGTCGGCTCCGTCTATCCTACCGTCCCCGCCTCGTATGCAGCTCGTTACGCTCGACTGGGTCATCGTCGCACTGTCCATCGTCATCTCCTTTGTTCCGGCGTTGCTGTTCTACAAGCGCGCGGGATCGAGCACTGAGGAGTTCTTTACAGCCGGGCGCGCCGCACCGTGGTGGCTGGTGGGCATCTCGATGGTGGCGACCACCTTCAGCACGGACACACCCAATCTCGTCACCAATATGGTGCGCGAAAATGGCGTGGCCGACAACTGGTTGTGGTGGTCGTTCCTGCTCACCGGCATGATGACCGTGTTTTTCTTCGCCAAGCTGTGGCGTCGATCGCGCGTGATGACCGACCTGGAGTTTTACGAAATTCGCTATTCGGGCAAACCGGCCACCTTTGTGCGTGGTTTTCGCGCCATCTATCTCGGCTTGTTCTTCAACTGCATCATCATGGCGACGGTGAATCTGGCTGCTGCCAAGATCGGCAACATTGTGTTCGGTCTCGAGATGTGGCAAACGCTGCTCATGGCCTCAGTCATGACGATCTTTTTTGCGTCGGTCTCGGGACTGTGGGGCGTGCTCGTGACCGACTCAATCCAGTTCATGATCACGATGTCGAGCACGTTCGCGATGGCGTACTTTGCGCTGCAGCAACCGGAAGTGGGCGGACTGGCGGGATTGATCGCCAAAATCCCCGCCGAGCGCATGAACCTGCTCCCGGATTTTTCGAATAACTGGAACATCGCCATGTCGGTGATGATTATCCCGATCACTATCCAATGGTGGTCGGTGTGGTATCCCGGCGCAGAACCGGGTGGTGGCAGCTATATCGCGCAACGCATGCTGGCGTCCAAGACGGAAAAAGACGCCGTTGCCGGCACGTTGCTGTTCAACGTGATGCATTACGCGTTGCGCCCGTGGCCGTGGATCATCGTCGCACTGGCTTCGACATTGATTTTCCCCAACCTGAGCGATATCGCCAAAGCGTACCCGTATGTCGATCCCAAACTGATCGGTCACGACATGGCGTATCCCGCCATGCTCAAGTTCCTGCCGGTCGGTTTCCTGGGCGCCATGGTGGCCGGTATGCTGGCGGCGTATCGGAGCACCATCGAGACGCATCTGAATTGGGGCACATCGTATCTGGTGCATGATTTCTATCAGCGGTTCCTGCGTCCAGGGCAGACGCAAAAGCACTACGTGATGATGGGGCGTCTCGTCACGGCACTGCTGATGGTGTGCGCCGCGCTGCTCACCTTCGCCCTCGATACTGCGAAAGAGAGTTTCGACCTGATTCTGTCCATCGGCGCCGGCACGGGATTGCTGTACATCCTGCGGTGGTTCTGGTGGCGCATCAACGCCTGGAGCGAAATCGCGGCCATGGTCAGTTCGTTCGTGGTGGCGGTCGGCTTTTTCATCGCGCGCCGAAACGGCCTGGCGATCACATCGGAACAGGCCCTCATCATCACCATTGTCTCCACCACGGTGGTGTGGGTTGCGGTCACGTATCTCACGCCGTCCACCGATCCGGCGCGACTCCGTTCGTTCTACGAGTTGGTGCGCCCGGCCGGACCGGGTTGGGCGAGTGTGCGCCGCGAAACCGGACTGTCCGCATCGCCGGACTCACTCACGCAGTCGCTGATCGGCTGGATTCTTGGGTGCACGTTCGTGTACGCGGCATTGTTCGGCACGGGTAGCCTGCTGTACGGACGCACCACGGCGGCGATCGTATGGATTGCGTTGTTCGTCCTGAGCGGTCTCGGATTGATGCGAATCATGCCTCGCTTGTGGAACACGAAGGACGCCTGACGTCGACCGCGATCTCCCGCTCGCCCTCGCGACTGCAGCGCCTCTTCACCACGCTGCAGCGCTGGGCCGACGCGGGCTGGTCGGGGAGCGTGGTCTTCGCGTGGGCACTGCTGCAAGGGTGCATCTTCCCTGGCTTCGTGGACATCTTTTTTCTGCCACTGGCCATCGCGCGACCGCAACGTGCGTACGTGTTGGCACTGATCGCCACGGCGGGCACGGTGATTGGCAGTGTGGTGCTGTATGTCGTGGGCGCCACCGCATTGGAGTGGCTGGAAGGTTCGATCGCGGCGACACTCGGCATGTCGGCCACGCGTCTCGACGAGTATCGTCGCACCCTCGCGCAGTACGGAGCGTGGGCGATCTTCGCCAGCACGTTAAGCCCCCTGTCCACCAAACTCACCAGCATCGCCTCGGGTGCGATCGGCGTTCCCTGGCCGTCGTTCGTGGGGGCGCTGCTGGCGGGCCGACTCCTGCGATCACTGGGATTGGCGTGGTTGGTGCGACACGGTGCCGCGGCCGCCGTGGAGCGATGGATCGGGAAACGCGATCCCGCCCCGAACGCTGTGTCGGACACGTCGAGCAACTAGTCTTTCACAGAGGCCAGTACCGCAAACAGACGAACGCGGTGAAAGGGAGTCGTCTCCTCGCGCTCCCAACCTGCCCCCGGCAACAAACGTGCCTTCCGGTGCGCAACGGCCGCGCAGGCGCGACATTTCTGTGTCACCACGTACAGGTTCCCTCCCCTGCTCCGCCCCGCCATGCACTCGCCCATCGTCAGTCCGTCGTCCACATTGCGCACCAACCTGCGCCGCGTTGCCAGTCTTGGTTTCATCCTCTCCTCGGCGATTCTTCCGACGGCATGCATTTTCGGCGGCGGCGGAACGGGTCAATCGGCCAGCACGCCCCGTGGCGAGCCGGCGCCACTCATGCGCAGTACCGACGCGGCAAACGGCATGGTGGTGTCGGCCAGTGCCATCGCCAGCGAGGCTGGTGCACAGGTGTTGGCCAATGGCGGGAATGCGGTT
>JANOKE010000564.1:0-1022 GCA_031419135.1 Gemmatimonadaceae bacterium | reverse complement strand
GTGGTCTTGTCCCGCAACTCGGCAATCCACTGACGCACCGCCGACACACTCGTGGTGAGAATGAGGGTGTTGGCCTGTACGGCCGCGATCGCTCCCATCGCGACAATCGTCTTGCCAGCGCCACAGGGTAATACAATCACTCCCGAACCACCGCGCTCCGCGCCGTCGGCGTGAAACGCGTTCACCGCGTCGGTCTGATAGTCGCGCAACGTGAAAGGAAGTCCTTGCTGCGTGACCGGACGGAGAGACACCACGAGCGCGTCACCCACCGTGTAGCCAGCGATGTCCTCGGCCGGGAAGCCGGCCTTGATCAGCGCCTGCTTGATCCGACCGCGATCGAGTTGCCGAATGCGAAAGCAGTTCGCGCACACGCGATCCGACAGCAGCGGCGCAAGCTGCCTTCCATGCACCAGTTCTTCTGCGAGCAGCGCGTCGCTCGTGAACACCAGCAAATGTTCTCCCGCTTCGCTTGCTGGGTCACGCTCAATACGGACGCGGCCGAACCGCCCGGCGAAATCGCGTATCTGAGTGGCAACATGCGGCGGTATCGAAAATCGTGAGAAACCGGTGAGCGCGCCAAGAATCTCATCTATCGGCACGCCGACCGCGCACGCGTTCCAGATGGACAGCGGGCTGATGCGATACGTGTGAATGTGTTCCGGTGACTTCACCAGCTCGGCGAACCGCGCGAGCGCATCACGCGCCTCAGGATAGCGTGGCGCCGCGACGTCGACGAGTACCGAGAGATCGCTTTGGACGATGAGCGGATTGTCCGTCATCGCGTGCGGCACGCATTGGCTGGCGCATTGTTTTCGGACAGTGCGTCAGCCCGGGCCATGCTGGCGAAGTGAGCGGCCGCGTCGCGGATCGGGTTCAATCATGTCGGAGTCTCGCCACGATGCAAGAATATGTCAATGCGATGGTACCTGCGTGGGCTGAAAGGACTTACCTTTGGAAACAGGTCACCCATTCCTCAACTGGAGCTGGCATGCCAAACAACACGCAGCTTGTTGCTCTCCTGC
>JANOKE010000563.1:0-8159 GCA_031419135.1 Gemmatimonadaceae bacterium | reverse complement strand
TGGAATTTGTTGAACTCCTCGCGGGTCTGCCGGTCGAGGTCCTTGCGGTCCACGACGAAGAGGCATTTCTCGATGTCGGGATTGTCCTTGAGCAGGGTGGAGGCCTTGAAGGAGGTGAGTGTTTTGCCGCTGCCGGTGGTGTGCCAGATGTAGCCGTTGCCGCAGTTTTGGTGGATGCAGTCCACGATAGCCTTGACGGCATAGACCTGATACGGCCGCATCATCATGAGCTTTTGCTCGCTGGCGATGAGCACCATGTAGCGACTGATGGTCTCGCCGAGTGTGCACTTGACAAGGAATGACTCGGCGAAGCTATCGAGGTGGACAATCTTCGTATTGTCCTGTGCAGCGAACTGAGAGATGGGCAGAAAGCGTTCGTCAGCATTGAACGCGAAGTGACGGCTGTTGTTGTTGGCGAAGTACCAGGTATCGCTGCGGTTGCTAACGACAAAGAGCTGCAGAAAGCAGAGCAGGGTCTTGGAGTAGCCGTTGCCCGGATCGTTCTTGTAGTCGACGATCTGTTCCATAGCCCGCCGCGGACTGATGCCGAGCGTCTTCAGCTCAATCTGTACCACCGGTACACCGTTGATGAGCAGAATGACATCATAGCGGTGGTGGCTGTAGTCGGTGTTGATGCGGAGCTGGTTGATGACCTCGAACGTGTTCTTGCACCAGTCGTTGATGTTGACCAACGTGGAAATTGAGCGGCGTGCCGTCGTCGCGCGTGAATGCGTTGCGCTCGCGCAGCGTGCGGGCGGCAGTGAAGACGTCTGGCGTAATGATTTCGTCGAGCAGGCGCGAAAACTCGCCATCGGTAAGATGGACGTGATTCAATTCCTCAAACTTTGCGCGGAAGTTCTCTTCGAGCGCCGAGCGGTCGCGGATATCCCCACGAACGGTGTATTTGAGGCTGCGCAACTTCTCGATGAACGCCGCCTCGAGCTCGCCTTCGCGAATGGCCGACCGTTTGCGCGGCGCTGGAAAGTCGTAGGTGAAGTCGGAGGGACTCATGGTCGGGGGAAAATGGGTTTTCAGGAACCGTGCCAGGCGCCCCGGTGGCCACCTCAAATTCCCCCCAGCTGTGGCCGGGTCAAACTCTCCCAGCTGACATGCGTGTGACGTGGTGAGGCTACGTAGTGGTGGAGTGCTTCGCAATACGCGACGCGGCTTCTCTGAGGCGCCAGCCCTTGCCCTCGAATGAGAAGGCGTCCGTGATGCAGCACGCGGTCCAGACGATCGGTTTGGTGGCGTGCTGCGTGCCGGCGGCGCAAGCCAGCCGGATCGATCCGAGCGAGGCGTTGCGCGCGAACTGAGAGGGGAGGAGGGATTCCAAGCGAGGTGATCTTGATGCGGGCACTTCCTCTGCGGTCGAACGATGCGGCAGGCAATACGATGGTGCCAGTTCTCGGGGCTTTTGCACCTACCTTCGCCTCCGACTCGCAGCGCGTGCATCACAGTGCACGCGTCGTTCTCACCGGCCTGCCGGTGGTGACCCTGCCCAGGTGGCGGAATTTTCAGACGCGCGGGACTGTGGATCCCGTTCCTTCAACGGAGTCCGGGTTCGATGCCCGGTCTGGGCAAGGGCGAGTCGCCATTGACTGCTATGCAGGCCCACGACACTGTTCCAATACCGTTGAAGGAGCGAAGGTCACAGTTGATACGGGGCAGCGCTATTCACACGCGCTGTCCCGTTTCTAGTATGCGAGAGTTCGCTGAGGTGTCCGTAATGCGCGCACAGATGGGGTTTCGACCGGTGAGTCCAATACGTGCTTGAGCACCGCCGCCGCCACGGACGAGTCTTCACGATCGACGAGCCGGTGAGGTCACGCTTCCTCAGTGGGCATGACAGTGGATCGTATCAGGCCAGTTTTGCGTTTTTCGCGGAGTCGATACGAATCGCCTTGATGTTGATGGTGGTCGCATGGTGAGCAGCCCGGTCGAGGATCGTACCTGCGATGACCCTGTCGCCAAAGAATCGGGATGTAGCCGATCTCGTCGAAGAAGAGCAGCTTCGGTTACGTGAGGATCTTCCGCGTTCTTCGAGGCGATTCTCATAGAGCGCCTTGCGGACCGTCGTGATGAGGGCCGCCGCCGTGGCCAACTATGCCGATGGCCGCTGGCGGAGACGTTGCAAAATGGAGTTGCTAAGTGAATATTTACACTCATTATGGACCTAATTGGTAGATTTCTGCAGCCTCCGACAGGGAGTTTCTTCTTGCTCGGACCGCGTGGCACCGGAAAGACCACCTGGGCACGGCAGCAATTCCCGGACGCTCTCTCCGTGAACCTCCTGCAGCCCGAGACCTTCCGCGACCTGGCTGCGCGCCCCGAACGGTTGCGTGAGCTGGTGCTCGGCAATCGGCACCGCCGCGATGTCGTGATCGACGAAATCCAGCGTTTGCCTGAACTGTTGCATGTGGTGCACGACCTGCTCGAACAGCCCAACGCTCCGCGATTCGTGTTGACGGGTTCGAGTGCCCGCAAGCTGCGTCGTGGTGGCGTGAACTTGTTGGCCGGCCGAGCGACGATGCGCAGCATGCATCCGTTCATGGCAGCGGAGTTGCCGTCGTTTGACCTCGCGGAACGCCTTCACACAGGACTTGTGCCGTTGGTTGTTGCCGCCATCGATCCCGTCGACACGCTTGCCGCCTATGTGGCCGCGTACGTGGAGCAGGAAGTGCGCGCGGAAGGGCTGGTGCGGAAGATCGGCGACTTCGCCCGATTCCTTGAAGTCGTCAGCTTCTCGCACGGGAGCGTCCTTACCATCAGCAACGTGGCGCGCGAAACGGCGGTCCATCGAAAAGCGGTTGAGGGATACCTGGACGTGCTCGAAGATCTGCTGGTGGCATTCCGCCTCCCCGTCTTTACGAAACGCGCCAGCCGCGCGACCGTGGCGCACCCCAAGTTCTACTTTTTCGATACGGGAGTCTTTCGTGCGCTGCGTCCTACCGGGCCGTTGGATAGACCAGCGGAAGTGGATGGCGCAGCACTCGAAGGGTTGGTGGCGCAACATCTGCGCGCGTGGATCGACCTCACAGATGCATCGCTCGACCTTGCGTACTGGCGCACGCGCACCGGCACCGAGGTGGATTTCGTGGTCTATGGCAACACGGATTTCTTCGCCGTCGAAGTGAAAAACGCGGACCGTGTCCGCGCCGAAGACCTGCGCGGACTGCGCGCGTTTGTCGGCGAGTATCCGGAGTGTCGTCCCATGCTGCTGTACCGTGGTCCGGCGAAACTGGAGGTCGGTGGTATTCCGTGTTGGCCGGTAACAGAGTTTCTCGCGAACCTGCGGCCCGGTGTGGACGCGGTGCCGAGACAGGCCGCCTGAACGCCGACCTCCGCATCCAGCTGCAACCACGCTCGGCGACACAGAGCCGACGAGCGGCCGACCGATACACATGTCCAGCGAGGGCGCCATGCAGGAGCACGGCGAGCGCGGGACGCGCGGATCGGGTGAGGCGGCCGCCAGAACCTCCTTGCCATGCATTGCGATAACGCATTGCTTTGATTCTTCCTGCGAAGAACGCAACCCCCCGATAGAGGCGTGTCTTGACCACGGTCAGTCGCGCTTGCCCCACGTGTCGGACCCCGCTGCCTCATGAAGCGAACTTCTGCCTGAATTGCGGCGCCGCGACACCGACGGAACCAGGCGTACCCGAGCGCACGGCGCCAACCGGTGCCGTAGAGATCTCACGACTCACGCGTGCGTTGACCGCGAGCTATCGGATCGAACGTGTGCTGGGCGAGGGCGGCATGGCAACCGTGTATCTGGCAGAAGACGTCAAGCATCGTCGTCGCGTCGCGGTGAAGGTGATGCGAGCGGAACTGGCCGAGACGCTTGGCACGGAGCGGTTCCTGCGCGAAGTGGAAATCGCCGCGCAGCTGAGTCACCCGAACATCCTGCCGGTGCACGACTCGGGCGCCGCCGAGGGGTTCCTGTACTATGTGATGCCGTTCGTTGAGGGTGAGTCGTTGCCGGCGCGACTGGCCCGCGAAAAACAGTTGCCGGTCGCGGAAGCGCTGCGGTTGGCCCGCGAGGTCGCTGAGGCGCTTGCGTACGCACATCAACACGGCATCGTGCATCGCGACATCAAGCCGGCCAATATTCTGTTGAGCACCGGGCACGCGCTGGTGGCCGACTTCGGTATCGCGCGCGCCATTGCCGGTGACGGGAAGGCGCTTACACAGACCGGGCTCGCGATTGGCACGCCGCAGTACATGAGCCCAGAGCAGGCCATGGGTCAGGGAGACGTGGATGGTCGCACGGATGTCTACGCACTCGGTTGCGTGCTGTACGAAATGATTGCCGGCGAGCCACCGTTCAGTGGTCCCACCGCCCAGTCGGTGATTGCACGCGCGCTCACGGAAACGGCGCGACCACTCAGTTCCTCTCGCGAAGGACTCTCCTCGCGCGTCAGCTCGTTGGTCACTCGCGCGCTGGCCAAGTCGCCGGCCGATCGCTTTCAGACGGCGACGGAGATGGTGGATGCCATTCGCGCCGCTGAGAATGCGGATGTGCTTCGTTCGGGCGAAGTCGATGGTGGCACAACAGGTACCTCGAAGGCGTCGGCCAAACGGCTGCTCCGTTGGCGCAACGCGGCGCTTGCCGGCGTGACTGGGCTCGTGATCTGGGCTATCACGGCGACCACGTTTGCCGTAGCGCCGTCAACAGATGCGAAAGAGGGCAGGCTGAAGAAGCTGGCCATCCTGCCGTTTGCCAATCAAGGCACTGCCGATGATGCGTATTTTGCCGACGGCATCGTTGACGAAGTGCGTGGAAAACTGGCCAAGGTTGGCCAACTGACGGTGATCGCGTCGAGCAGCGCGAATCAGTATCGCAACTCGACCAAGACACCGGTTGAAATCGCCAGCGAACTGGGTGTCGACTTCCTGCTCGTTGGCAAAGTGCGATGGGCGGGCGCGGTGGGCGCGGCACGCAAAGTTCAGGTGGTGCCAGAACTCGTTGATGGAAAAACGGGCAACACAACGTGGCAACAGCCATTTGATGCCAGTCTTGCGGATGTTTTCGAGATGCAGACGTCCATCGCGTCGCAAGTTGCCGGTGCGCTTGGTGCGGTGCTTGGTAGCGCAGACAAAGCGCAGCTCGCGGCGCGTCCCACTACCAACGCGGCGGCCTACGATCTTTATCTCAAGGGTCGATCGATCATCGCCAACTCGTCGGCCGCGCAGCGAACGGCGGCTGGTTTCTTTGAACAGGCCGTGGCGCTCGATTCCACGTTTGCTGACGCCTGGGCATCACTCGGCCGCGCGTTGGCGACCGTATATTCAAACGGGACACGTGACCCTGCGGTCGGCCGACGGTCGAAAGAAGCCATCGATCGCGGTTTGGCGCTGGGGATGAACACCGGCTCGCCACATTCCGCCGCGGCGCGCTATCACCAGATGGTTGATCGCGATGCGGCGGCCGCCGAACGCGAGATCAACCTGGCGCTGATCGCCGCACCGAAGGACGCTGGAGTCCTGTCGCAGTCGGCGAACGTCGACATGCTGGGCGGCCGACTGGAGGCCGCGCTGGAAAAATTGCAGCGGGCCCGCGAACTCGATCCGCGCTCGCAGCCGACGCTAGCCACGCTGCTCACGGTGGAGTATCAACTGCTCTTTCGGCTCTCGCCCGCAGCGTTTGACAACGACCGGGCATGGTGGGGGCAATCGCTGGCGATCGCAGCAAGCCAACGCGGCGATGTGGCACGCGCGCGCGCGTATGCCGATTCATCGCTGGCGATCTCGGCATCGCAATCGACCGCGAATCCCAGTGATCCGCAGCTACATGTGCTGTACGGAGTGGTGTTGGCGTTGGCTGGCCGAAACGCCGACGGCATTCGCGAAGCCGAGCAGGGAGTTTCGCTGTCGGCATCGAATTTGAACGATCAGAACCACCAGTACTCGCGCCTGCAACTGGCCCGCGTGTACACCATCACCGGGATGAAGGACAAGGCGACTGCCATACTGGAGGCGCTCGCGCTCGCGCACTACGTCATATCGTCGGCGCGCCTGCGACTCGATCCGTCGTTCGCGTCGTTGAAAGGGAATCCGCGATTTGAGAAACTGCTGGTGGAGAAGTGACTGCTGTTTTCTACAGGCGAGTGCGCCCCGCCGCCAGGTCGGCCAGCAGGGACACATGCACATCCAGCGCATCGATAACGCGATACCCGGTCTCGCGCCCGTCGAACGCAAGTCCGAGATCCGTACCGGCCAGCACGATCGCCTCGGCGCCTTGTTCTTCGACCATGCGCCGGCCAGCGTCGAAGAATGCCGCGCGCTGCACATCGGTGCACACGCCGGTGACGGCGACATCCTGATACATCTGGCCGAGCCGCTCGATATCGTCATCGCACGCCACGGCGCGCGTGCGGTGCAACTGGCCGTACAGTCGCGTACGCATCACGACTCGTGTGCCAAGCAGGCCCACGCACGCGATGCCTTCGCCGGCAAAGTAGTCGTCGAGCGGCGTCACGGCAGACACGAGTGGCAGTGAGGAGATCCGAGCGGTCTCGTCGAAACAGAAATGCCCGCCCAGCGACGTGATGCCGACACATTGCGCGCCGGCGGCTTTCAACCGGTCGATCAGGTCCGCGTAGATCGCCGCCTGATCGTCGCGACGATCAGCAAGGTTGTTCCTGATCAGGGCGTTGACGTCGGCCTGCACGATGGTGAGCTCGAGCGGTGCCTCCAGCTGCCGCATCCGCGCGCAGAGTCGCTGGTAGTACACCACGGTTGCTGCAGGTCCGATACCGCCGATCAACCCGATATGCATTTCATCGCTCCGACGTTCGCTTCAGCGAGGGCCGCCACGGGAGTGCCTCTCCGACGAAAGGTCGAAGGCGACCCGCTCGACATCGGCCCACCTCTCGCTCGCTGAGCGTCCGGCGCCCCGGCACCCTCGGGCACGATTGAGGCAATGAGGCTGAAAGGGATCGTGTAATCGACACCCTGTAACGGGGCATCGAGCGTCTCAGTTGTTTCGCTCTCGTCGAGGTCGAAGACCAGCCGGCCGGCGAGGCGGCGGCCTGACCGAGTGACGACGTCGCCCATGAGCGGACGGCCCGGCTGGAAATCTCCGTAAGCGGGGCCGGTGCCGCCTTTGCTGAAGTCGACGCGTTCGAAAGCGTCCCAGGAGATGAGCACCCGTCCGTAGCGTTGGTCGTCCACGTAGATCCCACTGTTCGCTCGGCCGACTGCGTTGGTGGCGGGGAGCACGATCTCGCTGCCGTCGAGCAACGTCACCAGCGAACTGTCGCGAGAGCGGCGTGCGATGGAGCGGATGGTATCGAAGCGCAGGCTGCGTTTGCCATTGGTGCTGTTGCCTTCGAGTTCGTCGGCGCCAAGGCATGCCTTACGATCCCATTGAATGAGGCCAGTGAAGGCGCCGTCCCGCGTGCGTACGGTTCCGTGCAGCGGCGAGGTCGCGGCGCCAGACCGCGGAGCGGAAAGGAGCTCGATGGTGCGGATCTTCCACTCTCCGATGTCCACGAGACCGCCGCTGTCGTCCCACACGCGCACGCCGTCGGCCAGATCGTCGGCGCCGAAGCAGTTGAGGTGGAACACGGTGCCGCTCTTGAGAATCACCTGCAGATCGCGGCCACGCGGCTCGATGCGTGCGATGTCCCCGAAGCGCGCCATGAACGGCCTGCCGAGGTCGAGCACGTGGTCCCAGCCAACGGTCTCCTTCTTGAAGATCCGGATCGAGAAGCGCTCCTTCGGCAGCTGCTTCTGCGGAGCGAGGGCGACCCAGGGGTTCTTCGTTTTGACGCCGTTGAAGTAATTGCTCCACAGTGCCTCCTCCTCATCGCCGCCCCAGCGCAGGCGCCCCTCGTGGATGGCGCCGTCATTGGTCGTGATACGTCCATAGAGGAGGCCCTCCGTAGTCGCCACAGTCGAGGGAGTCACTGCCGCCTGTGTCTGCCCGCCGCCGGGCGATGCCTTGGTGGTTTCGACGTCGCGCTCGACAGACCCGTTGCAACCCACAAGGGTGAACACGACAAGCACGGTGACGATTGTTGCGCCGCCGAACGTGGCTCTTGTCATGACCGGTTCTCAGTGGAAGACATATGAAAAAATGCCTGTGGCGGCCTGCCAAGCCTGCTGCCTGATCATTGACCGGCAGGCGGTTGCCAGAGTTCTACCTTGTTTCCTTC
>JANOKE010000562.1:0-1754 GCA_031419135.1 Gemmatimonadaceae bacterium | reverse complement strand
GGCGCCCGCCTTGACCGTTTCGTCCGGAGTTTTCGTGTCCGTCGTATCCGTCGCTGCACCCCCGTCGAGTCGCCACATCACGCGTCTCGCTATTGATACTGTTCGCACGCTGGCCATGGACGCGGTGCAGGCCGCGGAGTCGGGTCACCCCGGGACTCCGATGGCACTGGCGCCACTGGCATACGCACTCTACGCGCGACATCTGCGTCACGACCCGTCGGCGCCGCAGTGGGTCGATCGCGATCGATTCGTTTTGTCGGTTGGTCACGCCTCGATGCTGCTGTACGGCACGCTCCACCTGTCCGGCTACGATCTGCCACTGAGCGAGATCCGCAATTTTCGGCAATGGGGCAGCAAGACACCCGGGCATCCGGAGGTGCATCACACGGTTGGCGTGGAAACCACCACCGGACCGCTCGGTCAGGGTTTCGCGAATGCCGTGGGATTCGCGGTGGCCGAAGCGCATCTGGCCGCCACGTTCAATCGCGATGGATTCCGGATTGTCGATCACTATACGTACTTCATTGTCGGCGATGGCTGCCTCATGGAAGGCGTCTCGCACGAAGCCGCGTCGTATGCAGGGCACTTCGGACTCGGCAAACTGATCGGCTTTTACGACGACAACCGCATCACGATTGACGGCAGTACGGATCTGTCATGCAGCGATGATGCTGCGAAGCGGTTCGAAGCGTACGGCTGGCACGTGCTGCACGTGGCCGATGTGAACGATCTTTCGGCGATTGATGATGCCATTGCCGCCGCCAAGGCCCAGGCGAAGCGTCCGACGATGATCATCACGCGCACGCACATTGGATTTGGTTCGCCCAATCGACAGGACACGGCGAAGGCGCACGGCGAACCGTTGGGCAAAGACGAGATCGCGCTCACCAAGGCGGTGTATGGTTGGGACTATCCCGAGCCGTTCACGGTGCCGGATGAAGCGCGTGCGCATTGGAGTGAACAGGTAGCCCGTCGGGCCGAAACGCACGCGGCGTGGCAATCGCTGTGGACGTCGTACGTTGCGGCGCACCCGGAATTGGCGGCGGAGTTTGAGCGTCGCATGCGTGGGGAGTTGCGCGCCGAAGCAGCGACGGCGTTTCCAACGTTCGATGCGAAGAGCGGTGCGGTGGCCAGTCGTGCGTCGAGTGGAGTAGTGATCAACGCGATTGCATCGGCGATTCCGGAGTTGATTGGTGGATCGGCCGATTTGGCGGGTTCCAACCTCACCGCAGTGAAAGGCGCGCCGTTTTTCACCGCCGAGCATCCTGGCGGACGCAACTTTGAATTTGGCATTCGCGAGCATGGCATGGGTGCCATCATGAACGGCATGTCGCTGCACGGAGGGGTGATCCCGTATGGCGGCACGTTCCTGGTGTTTACCGATTACATGCGTCCGTCCATTCGATTGGCGGCACTGATGGGTATACAGGTCGTGTACGTGTTCACGCACGATTCCATTGGCCTTGGTGAAGACGGTCCTACCCACCAGCCGGTGGAGCATCTCGCGGCGCTGCGTTGTATACCCAACCTGCTGGTGCTGCGTCCGGCCGATGCCGATGAAGTGGCGGAGTCGTGGCGGATTGCGTTGACGCATCGGAGCGGTCCCACGGCGTTGGTGCTCACGCGGCAGAAGCTGGCCTATTTTGGGCAGACCAGCGCGATTCAGGCTGGTGTCCCGCGTGGCGCGTACGTGTTGGCCGATGTCGCACAGCCGGCCGTGGTGCTGATGGCGACGGGTTCGGAAGTGGAGATTG
>JANOKE010000561.1:0-2695 GCA_031419135.1 Gemmatimonadaceae bacterium | reverse complement strand
GCGATCGTCTGCCGCTGAAAGGCGTGCGGGTGGATGTCGTTTCCTCCGGCGGAGCGATTCCGGTCCGCCGCTCTTCGCGTTGACCTGTCCGCGCAATCTCATCGGCGAGGCGGACGTATATCTCATCACGCATCATGGTGGTGTTGATGCGGCCGATCCGGCGATGTTCCACGCGTTGAATCCTCTCGTGGCCATCATGAACAATGGACCGGGCAAGGGCGGCAGCGCCGAGACGTTGCCGTTGCGTCAACTCACTCACGTGGATACGTGGCAGTTGCATCGCGCACTCGCGCCTGGTCGCTTCAACTTCGCCGATGAGCGAACGGCCAACCTGAGCGACAACACCAGCGCGTGGATCAAAGTATCCGCCAGTGCTGACGGTTCCTTTACGGTTACCAATGGACGAAACGGCGTGACGAAGACGTATCGGCGATAGTCGCAAGCCGTCGCAACGCCTCGCTACCAGACGTTGTTCACCGCTCCCCGTACACTGATGTGAGCATGTCATCAGCGCAGTACGATGTCCAGGAAGTGATCGTTGCGGCACGGCTGGTTGCCGGCGTTCGCGCGCGTGTGCCCCGTGGCCGGGTCGCGCAGGAGTTTGGGCGTTACCTGGATCATGTTTACGTACTTTTTGCATGGGTAGTGCCCTCTGTTTTGAAGCGGGAATCCTGTCAGGGATCAACGCTTCAGTATGGACGCACCACCCGAATTTCAACTACCTTTGGGACACACCCGATGCCAAGCGAGGTCGCATCAACAAAGGCTGCTCTCGGTTGGCGTGACGCCGGCGAGACGGGAAGGCAAACGTCCGCTCCGGCAGCCTGGGTCGCTAAGGTACGGCCCGCGTTCGACAGTGCAATGGGGACCGTGCGATGTAGCACGGTCCCCGTATTATTTCGTATGCCAGCCGCACGAGCAGCGCAACGCTTCAGGCGCGCGTGTCAGCGGTGCGATGACTACAGTCCGAACGCCGCTCGGGCGTACACGTAGCGACCGTTGAAGCCAAACGGAGAGAGGCCGGAGTACCGGAACACACCAAACGTTCCTTGCCCGGAATAATTCGTGGCCAGATCCCCGCGATCCTTGTTCTGGTCCGGATACACGTCGAACAGATTGTCGGCGCCAAGCGTGAGCGTGGCGCGATTGAAGAACCGGTACGAGGCACTCAGATCCGACACGAACTTCGCGCCATACGTCTGGTTGGGCACTTGCCGCGCCGTTCCGGTGGCCTTCGCGGCAATGGAGGTGACTTCACCGAACCGCTGGGTGCGAGCAGTCAGGGACAAGCGCTTGCGATCGTAGTTTGCCGTCAGTAACAGGTTGTTCCTCGGCTGGCCGACTTCAATGCGACCGCGCTCGGCCTGACCAAACAGCTGTTCGTCGAGATTGCCAAGCTGCGCCGGCGTGTTCACCACAACTCTGGTGACCTTCGTGCGATTTTGATTGTAGCCGCCGGTGAATCGGAGCACACCGGACGCCTTGAGGTCAAGCCCGTAGTTGGCCACGACATCGAGCCCACTGGTTTTGGTGTCGATGGCGTTCGTGAAGTAGCGTCCGCCGTTCACGGCGGGAAACCCATTCGACGCGAAGAACGCCTGGATGCCTGCGCCAATGAAGTTCTCGGAGAGGACGATGCGATCACTGATGGCGATGTTGTAGTAGTCGGCGGTGATCGTGAAGCTGCTCATGGGCTGCAGCGTCACGCCTCCGCTGATATTGACAGAGTGCTCGGGCTTGAGATCGGTCGCGCCGAGCAGTCGCGCTTCACGACTCGCGACCGGAAGCGTTTTGATATCCACCGGCTGGCCGTTTACGAAGGTCGTCGCTTGCGACGTGAAGAAGCTCTGCTGCAGCGAGGGAGCCCGGAATCCGGTGGCAAAGGCACCGCGGAGCGCGAGCTTTCCGGTCAGTGCGAAACGCCCGGTGAGCTTGCCCGTGGCTTGTGACCCGAAGTCCGAGAAATTCTCGACGCGTCCGGCGAAGCCGACCAGCAGTTTTTTGCTCAGGTCGCTCTCAAGGTCGACGTATGCCGCGACCGCGGTACGGCCCTCGTCCTTGGCGTCGCTGGGTGTAAAGCCGGGAAACACCTGTGAACCGGGCAGCGCGGGCGTTGTGGCACCCGAAGTATTTCGTACCGGGTTGCCCGCTTCGTCCAACACCGGGCTTCCGCCGTTCTGATAGGACGCGAGTTCGCCCGCCTCGATGGTATAGTTCTCCCAACGAAACTCTGCGCCAGTGGAGACGCGCAACGGTTTGCTGGCCACGGTAAACTGTCGTGACAAGTCGACGTTGGTGAGGGCCTGCCCGAAACCGAGTGTGCCGGCATTGAACGTCGTTGGCGAAGCGAGTCCGAGTGACGCGTTGTTGGAGTTGTTGATGACGAACTGGAAGGAGTTGCTGCCGTAGACCTCGCTGAGATCCCAGCTCCATCCTTTTGCCAATCCTTTGGCGCCGACGCTGAACGAAATATCGTTGATGTTGCTTTCGATGTCGGGCAAGAATCCGTTCGGGAAAAGCTTGCGCACCACTTGCGCCGTCTGAGTCGGGCGACGAAAGAAACCGGTTGAGCGTCCGTCGCGTCGACCAAAGGCGCCGAACGAGTAGAGTTGCGTGCCGTTCTGCAGGTTGATCCCGCCGTTATACATACCCACGACATCAGCCGTTGCAGCATCCCCCGACCAGTGCGTGAATC
>JANOKE010000560.1:0-1167 GCA_031419135.1 Gemmatimonadaceae bacterium | reverse complement strand
GCAATGAGGCGCGTTTTCTCAATCATTCGTGTGCGCCCAACTGCGATGCCGTCATTGCTGAGGGCCGCATCTGGATTGAGACACTGCACGACATCGAACCCGGCGAGGAGCTCGTGTACGACTACGCGTACATCCTGAACGAGCGCCATACGCCAGCGGCCAAGCGGCGCTACCCGTGCCATTGCGGTGCGATTACGTGTCGAGGCACGATATTGGGACGCAAACGCTGACAGCGTTGGTCATACCAGTTGCGTACACATTTGGAGCCAGCGATACGCGAGCAAACGTACGTTCCCTCCCGTGGAGGTTTCATGAACGAGCACTACGGTCGCAGCGTGGGCGCGAGCTGCACCGGTTGTCACGCCAACACCAGCGTGGCCGGCGTGCTCAAGGTAAACTGCGCCAGCGACGAGTCGAAAAAGAAACAGATCGCGCGGCAAATGGAACGCATGACGCAGTCCATCAACAAGGATCTGTCGCGGAAGAAAAGCTGAGGAGACGCTACAACGCGTTCAGCCGCCCGATCGTGCGCGCATTGCGCACACTGTCGGTGTGGAGAGGCTCGATCGACCGCGCCATGACACGATCGTGCTGCACATCGCTCCCCATGTGGAAGACCGTACGGCCGACATCGGCGAAGCCGCGCTTCTCATAGAAGCGGATCGCTCGCGGGTTCTGCTCCCATACGCACAACCAGAGAGTGCGACCACCCCGCGATTGCGCGGTCTCGACGCACGCATCCATGAACTGTGCCGCGACGCCACTGCCGTGGAAATCGTGATCTACATAGAAGCGTTGGAGTTCCACCGGCGCGTCGCCCTGCACCGACGGATTGGTCGTATTATGTCGCAACAACGCAAACGCGCCCAACGATCCGTCCACATCGAGCAGCAAGTATGTGCACGCGGGATCTTCCAGCTCGCGCCGCTGCAGCTCCTCGCTGAACGACGACTTGAGATACGCGGCGAGCTGCGTCGGGTTGTTGTCGGGGCCGAAAGTCCGGGCGAAGAACCGCGCGGAGACCTCGGCAATGACGGCAGCATCGTTGGGGATGCCGACGCGAATGCGGAGCTGGTGAGTGGGTTTGGCGGGAACAGGCATGAAAGGCGTCTCCTTCACCGGGAGTCTACTTCAACCACCACCTGCCGAATCCCGTTGTTCCCGTAT
>JANOKE010000559.1:0-4805 GCA_031419135.1 Gemmatimonadaceae bacterium | reverse complement strand
ACCGGCGGGCGCCGTGACGGGTGTGGCGTTCACCACGCAGCCGGTGCTTGCGATTCGCGATGCGGGGAACAATCTCACCGGCAGCACGGCGACGGTGACGGCGGCGATCGCCACCGGCACAGGGACACTGAATGGGACGTTGACGGCAACGGCGGTGAGCGGCGTGGCCACGTTTGCGAATTTGCGAATCACCGGCGTCGGTGCCCACACACTGACGTTCACGTCGGGCGCGCTCACGGCGGCCACGTCAACCAGTTTCACGGTAGCCGCTGGCCCGCCAACGCAGCTCGCCATCACCACGCAACCGGCAGGCGCCGTGAGCGGTGTCGCGTTCACGACGCAACCGGTGATCGCGATTCGCGACGCGGGCAACAATCTCACCACCAGCACCGCGACGGTGACGGCGGCGATCGCGACAGGGAGTGGCGTGCTGAGCGGAACGCTCACCGCGACGGCGGTGAACGGCGTAGCGACGTTCACCAATCTCACGATCGCCGGTGCAGGCCCGCACACGTTGTCCTTCACATCGGGAGCACTGACCTCGGCAACGTCGATCAGCTTTACCGTGCCATGAGGCGCGTCCTCACCACACCTCACCCCGTTGTGTCGGCGCGGTCACGCTCCGCGGCGACACGAATCGTCGTTTTGCTTGGCGCGCTGCTCGGGAACTCGTGTACCCAGGCGGCGGTCGAACTCAGTCCGGTGGCGTCGGTGGCGCTTACGCCGTCAACGGCCAGCGTGCGCGCCGGTTCCACGGTGACGCTGGTTGCCCGCCCGCTCGATGCAGCCGGCGGTCTGGTTGATGTGCGCAGCATCGCCTGGTCGAGCAGCAACAAGAGCATCGCGACCGTTTCGTCGTCGGGTATCGTGTCGGCGTTGTTGCCTGGCGACGCGCGAATCGCGGCGAGCGCATTCGGCAAGAGTGCGTCGGCCACAATTACTGTCATCGCGCGGGCTGTTGCCACGGTGATCGTGACGCCGGCAACGATTACGCTGCGCGTTGGCGTTTCGACGCCCCTGCAAGCCCAAACACTTGACGCCGATGGTGTGTCACTGACCGGCAGGTCGGTCACCTGGACCAGCAGCAACGCGACTGTGGCGATCGTCAATTCGCTGGGTTCGGTGACCGGTGTCGCTCCGGGCGCAGTGACAATCACGGCCACCAGCGAAGGACGCGGCGGACAGGCTGCGGTGACCGTTACCGTGCCCCCGGTGCAAACGATCACGGTTGCACCGTCTGTTGACACGCTTGGTGTTGGTACCGAACGCGCGTACACCGCCGTTGTGCGCGATGTCGCCAATGTCGTGCTCACGGGACGCGTCATCGTCTGGACGTCCAGCAACGTTGCGGTCGCGGCGGTGTCATCGACGGGCGTGGTGACCGGTCTGTCACCGGGTACCAGCAGTATCGCGGCGTCCAGTGAAGGACGGGTTGGTGTGGCGACCGTGGTTGTCCTGGCTCGACTCGCCAGTGCGGTGATTGTCACGCCGGGATCGAGTACGCTGGTCGTTGGCGCCACGCAGTTGCTCGCCACGCAGATTACCGATGCGCAAGGGAATTTGCTGACGGGGCGACCAGTCTCGTTCATCAGTGATGCACCGGCAATTGCGAGTGTAAACGGGGCCGGATTGGTTACCGCCCTTGCGCCGGGCGGCGCCCGAATCACGGCCACCAGTGAAGGGAAGAGCGGCGCCGCGACGGTTGTGGTGATTCCCGTTCCCGTCGCATCCGTGCAAGTCACGCCGCCGTCGGCGACGATACTCACCGGAGCCACGCAGCAACTTTCGGCGGTCGCGCGTTCTGCCGACGGCACAACGTTGACCGGTCGGGCGCTCACCTGGACGAGTGGCGCGCCTGCTGTTGCCAGTGTCAGTGCCGTCGGATTGGTGACGGGTCTTGCGGCCGGCGTGGCCATTGTGATCGCCAGTGTCGATGGCGTATCGGCCACCGCGACGCTGACGGTGGTTGTGCCGGTCATTGGCTCCATCGTGCTGTCGCCTCTTGATCCAACGATTGCCGTGCTGGGATCCGTACAGCTCACGGCATCTCCGCGCGACGGATCGGGTGCGCCGCTCATTGGACGAACGGTTACGTGGACCTCGGCCGACGAGAGTATTGCGTTCGTGTCGAGCACTGGACTCGTGGTCGGATTCAAACCGGGCACGGTCCGCATTACCGCCACTTCGGAGGGAGTCAGTGCATCGACGCTTGTCACTGTTCGCTGAATGCCGTGTCGACGAACCGCGTCGACGGACATGGTGCGGTCATGTCCGGTGGTGGATGCCGGCGGTCGTGATGTGCTGGCTGGTCGGTCATCCCACACGAGTGATGGCGCAGTCGCTCGTCCCGAAGCGTGTTCTCACCACGGGTGCGGCGCCGGGATGCGAGATCATAGCAACGAGTCTCGTGGCCGTGGCGCGGCGTGATAATGTCGAAGCGCGTCGATTGGCTGCTGCCGGTCAGGAGGCGGCGCTGATTGGTGACCAGACCGCGGCGCGCGACGCATTTGCCCGCGCGGCGGCGCTCAATCCGGGTGACGAGCGCGTTGCCTACGACTTGGCGCGCGCGCATGAGGAACTGATCGAAACGGTCCAGGCGGTCAGCGAATTCTGTCGCTACCTGGTGTTGTCGCCAACTGGACGGGAAGCCGCAGATGTTCGCGATCGGCTGAGGCGGCTGGTGCCGTTGCCGGTTCAACAGCGCGCACAGGATGTGCAGGTGGCGTTCCGGCTTGGACTCGCACTGTTTGACGACGGTCGGTATGACGCGGCGATTCGCGCCTTCGACGATGTCGTGCGCGTTGCACCCACGTCGGGCGAGGGATACTTCAATCGGGGACTGGCGCTCGCTGCGGCCGGTCGTCGCACCGACGCACTGAAGGATCTCGAGCAGTACCGTGCGGTCGCGCCTACCGTCGATGATCGGGTTGACGTGGGTCGCGCGATAGAAACGCTGCGCCGTCCCGTGTTTAGTCCCGCCAGCGCCGGCGTTCGCAGCATCGCACCCGGATTCGGGCAATTCTACACCGCGCGGCCCGGGCGAGGTGTTGCGCTGTTGGTTGCGGTGGCTGGCTCGGCGGGGTTTGCGCTGCTGCAACGCACCACCGAGAAACAGATTCCGTACGTGGACCCGAACGGCATACCGGCACCTTATATGGAAACGACGCGGAAACGTCCGTATCTGGTTCCGGGCATGACGGCGGCGGTGGGACTGACGATTGCCGGTGCGATAGAGGCGGTGTTGTACGCGCAACGCTCGCAACGCGGAGCGTCGATCGTGTCGCAACGCTTCGATAGCCGAGCGTCGACATTCGGTGATACCGGTCTGGCGGTCGCGCCGTTCTTTGATCGGAATGGACGGTCGGGCGTGACGTTCAGCACTTGGTTCTGACGGTTACAAACCTTTCACTTCCATACCCCTTGCCATGTTTGGAGCATCCAGTTGGTCCGCGCTTTTCGCGGTCGCCGTCGTGACGTGTGGTACGCTTACGGCCTGCAGCAGTGGTTCAACGAACCCCGGTACGGGCACCACCGGCAATCGATTCAAAGCCACGATTGACGGGGCCAGTTGGGCCAGCAACAGCTCGTCAGCCGTTGCCGCGGCGGGCGGAATTTTCACAATCGTTGGCTCGCAAATCGGCGCGAATGTCACGAGCATGTCGATGACGTTCTACTCCATCGGCACGCCGGGCGCGTATCCACTGGGTGTCACGGGGACGGTCAGTGGCGGCATCGCGACCCTGACGTCGGGCACGTCAGGTTGGTCGACCCCACTCTCGGGTGCGGCGGGTACGGTCACCATCAGCGCCGTTTCTGCCACGCGTATTGCTGGATCGTTCAGTTATAGCGCGACACCGCTGCTGGGTCAGTCTGTTACCAATACTCGGGCGGTCACGCAGGGAGAGTTCGACCTGCCGGTGACCGGACCCGCAACACTGGTTGTGCCGGACGGCGCGGGCAGCAGGGTCACAGGGACTGTGGCGGGCAATGCGTTCAACGCCGCTACCGTCGTGTCAGTGAGCGCGCCATCGTCGGGCACTCTCACGATTGGTGCCAGTAATACGTCCTACAACCTCAACTTCATCATTTCGGGCTACACCGGCGTGGCCAGCTATCCATTGGGCACGGGCGCGTCGCGCACGATTCAGGTGACCACCACCTCTCCCTCGAAGGTATGGGGTGGCACGAATGCCACGACGGCGGGCACGCTGGTGATCACCAGTGCCACCAGCACGCGCATCAAGGGCACCTTCACTGCGGTCCTGTTGGCGTCGCTGATCAATCCGAATGAAGCGCCGATCAGCGTGAGTGGGTCGTTCGAGAAGGGACTTCCGTAGGCGTTTTCCGCCGCGGCTGCGAGGCTAACTCCCGACGATGCGCGACGCGAGTGATGCACCTCGCGTCGCGCACGTTGGCAGCTACTTGTGTGTCAGGGTGTAGACGTACGCCGCCAGCGCCTGGATTTGCGGATCGGTGAGATTCATCGGGCCGCCGCGCGCGCGCATGGCATTCTTGTGCGTTGGGTCCTTGATTTTTTCGGCCGGAACGCCGGTGGTGATGATGCCGACGATCTCGTCGAAGCTGCCAGTGGTGAGTTGCAGCCACTTCTTGCCGTCGAGCGCGGGTGCGTTGGCTGCGCCAATGCCACCCTTGCCGTGGCAACGCTGGCAACTGCCGTTGTTGAAGATCGAATCACCCATCGCGATGTTTGCGGGAGTGACAGCGGCCGGCTTGGCCGGAACCGCGTTACGGGCCGCCGTGCCACCGCCTGCCGGCGTGGGCGACTGGGAGGCGGACTTGGCGGA
>JANOKE010000558.1:0-1255 GCA_031419135.1 Gemmatimonadaceae bacterium | reverse complement strand
CTGATTTCCAGCACGGTCGGCCGGTTTGACAAGGCAAGCAGAGCAAGGCGTGATCGATAGCGCGTTTGCGTAGCCGACAGGCGCCGACCCCAACGCGAGCGTGTTCACGGCCGGCTCTCCGCTCTTTCTCGCATATTCACGGAAGGCATGGGACTTGGTCGAGCTCCTCGAATCCCACGGCGGGCGTCTCGACGCCATCTCCGTCGGCTTCGCGTGTCAGACCAAGGCGGCGCGACAGCTGCTCGCGGACGAAGACGCTGGACGCCTTCGCGCGGACGCGGTCACGCCAGGCAGTACGGTCGCCGAGGATCTCATATGGACCGCGTCGGGCGGCGGCGACGCTGCGATCGTCGCGATGGCGCTCGCCCGCATTGGCTGGGCGCGCGAGGACACGCGTTGGGGATGGTCGCTCTGGCAGGCATTCATGTGCGACGGCGGCATTGATCGCGGGCTTGCGTGCTTCCGGCTGCTGCTGGACCGTGCCGATCCTAACGCAAGCGGTGGCGGCCCGACCATCCTGCACACCGTGATGGCGCGAGGTGGGCGCGAGCATGTGCCATTCGCCGAACTGTTGCTCGATCGCGGCGCGCGGACGGATGTTCGCGATGACCTGCTGGAAAGCACTCCGCTTGGTTGGGCATGTCGCTGGGGCAAAGCGCACTTCGTGCAGTTGCTCCTGGCGCGCGGGGCCGATCCCGTCGAAGCAGGCGCCCCTACGTGGGCGACTCCAGCGGCGTGGGCTCGGAAGATGAAACACCGTGACGTGCTGAAGCTCCTTTCCACTTCATACGACCGTTCGAATGACTCTTACCAGCGTGCTCGAAGCGAGTTGTATGCAGTACTGACCCGATCGCCGCGCGAGCTACGCCAACTCGGTTTTATGACCAAGGAGGATCCCGTAGTCCTGCGGCTCAAGTCTCTTGGTGCGGTTGAGGTCCTCATTGGGTGGGCCTCCGCTAGCGGCCGGAGATGAACGCGAAGCGCGCGATGTTCTTTGCGAGATCCACGTGCGTGAGCAGAGCGAGTACGTGTGGCCCGGTGCCATGGCGCTAGTGTAGTGCGTCCAACGCTTCTTTACATTGGGCGACCAGTGCGCACCGTCGCATATCGTGCTCTGCCCCCCAGGAGGAACTCCGCGATGGGGAGTTCCGAGTGCCACGGCATCACACAACCTCCAGAAGTGCCACGCACGGGACGGCAAGCACCTTCCGACGCACGACGCTGGCATCAACCCATCGAGACGCGCTCCAACGAC
>JANOKE010000557.1:0-8362 GCA_031419135.1 Gemmatimonadaceae bacterium | reverse complement strand
GCGGACGCAATCCGTCTCGATCCCGCTGGGTCGTCCCTCTGGGGTCCGTGGATCCTAAAAATGGTGTCCACGGAAACGCGCGGAAACCGGGAAAACAACGGGAAACTGCCACCGCGAAAATGACGTGTGTTTCCGTGTGGGTTCCCGCTGTTTCCGTGCGTTTCCGTGGACACCGGTTTGAGGATCTCGGCCGCTGCATCAAAAGGGTTGGCGAAGCGACGATTGGGTGAATTGCTTCGCGGCGCTCCGCTGCCAGGAGACGCGCGCCTCATGGCTCAACCTTCCTTGCACGCTTCTTCTCGAAGCGGGCGCGCACGTTGCCGCATGCCAACCGGAACGGAATGCAATAGATCATATGGCACCGTAGTTAGTGGCACGACCACTTAGGCGTGGGAACGAATCGTTCGTGTCAGCGGCGACGGGCCAGCCACCCGAGTGCCGCGACAACGGCCGGATCACGGTTCACATGGTCGAAATTCCATCCGGAAACCACGCGGTCTGGGGCCAACGCTCGCCGCACCACCACGCCATTGCGATCGGCGATGAACTCGGTGGAGAGATTGATCGTGACGTTGTCGTTCAGCGGAAACCATCCATTCGCCGTGCTGTAACCCGACTCGGGCGATTCGCCGAATATCGTGGTTTGCGATCTTCCCCGAAACGCTACGGCGACGGCCTCACCGGAACTGATTGTCAGCGCGCCAATCAGGACGACCACTGGGATCCGGGCCGCGCCCGCACAACCGGCCGACAGCGTGGTGCGCGCCGCCCGCCCTTGCTCGAAGTTCCCACCGGAAATCGTCCACGATCGCACGGTGCGCCCCGTGGCATCCACCTCGCCGCCAATGGGTCCGTCTCCAAGCAGCGGGCCGAGTCCACCCAGCATAGGGTACAGGTTGCCGCCGATATTCAGCCGCAGGTCAAGTATGACACCGCGAGGTCGCGGCGCCACGAGGGCGCACAGCGAATCCCGTATGGCAGCGGCGATTGGTTCGGCGGCCGCTCCCGTTTGCGGCACGCGATGCAACCGCAGGTACGCAACATTCGACAGCATCAGTGCGAGCACTGGGGTGGTGGTTGCCTGTGCGCGACCCATGAGCTGCCGCAGGCTGTCGCCGCGCGCCCCGTTTACGGCGTGATAGTGGCTGTAGGAACGGCCGTTCACGATCAGCGCACTGTGCACGTCGTCGAGCAACACGAACAACTGCTGCAGCGCCTCGATCGAATCGGCGCGGGACCGGGCACGGCCAACGGCCGCGCGCACACCGCGCTCGACAACAACCCAATCAGTGCTGTCGCGCAGCACGTGTCGTTCACGGACCAGCGATATCACCCGGTCGATGGGAAGCGCCGCAGTGGTTTGCGCATGCGCCGATGCGGATGCCAGCAGCGAGGCACCACCGATAAGGCGTAGAAGACTTCGCATGACCCTCTACGACAGCGTCAACACGAAAAGCGTTGCGTTTGGCGCGACCGGTCAGCGCTCGGCACCCGAGCTCGGCGGATGCCCGAGCCCATTGCCGTTGCCGTTGCCGTCTCGCGTTACGCGACCCAGATACGTGGAGAGCTCATCCACCCAATGGCGCGTGGCGTCGACGTCACGCTTGCCCGCTTCCTCTTCGATGGCCAACCCAATGTCCGTGATGGCCTGAAAACCGTAGCTGGCACCGGTACCCCGCATGTTGTGCCCCAATCGCTCGGCCAACGCCAGATCGCCGTGATCCAAGGCCTCCAACATGACTCTGACGTCGTTGCGACGGTTCTGCAGAAACGATGGCACCCGCTCAGCGATCTGGGGGTTCGCCGGTATCACCGACTCCATATTCTGGATGCGCTCCTCCCGCGATGATGGACGCGCTACGATGGCGCGATTCGCGATAGCGCGCAGCAAGACATCCTGGCGGATGGGTTTCGTGAGGAATGCGGTGCAGCCCGCCGACAAGCACTGTTCCCGATCGCCTTTCAACGCGGATGCGGTGAGTGCGATAATCGGCGTCGCGGTTCGGTGGTTCGCCTGCTCCCACGCGCGGATCGCCCGTGTTGCGGTCAGTCCGTCCATAACCGGCATCTGCCGGTCCATCAGCACCAAGTCGTAGTGGCCCGCCGCGAACATCTCGAATGCGATGGCGCCGTTCGACGCAATTTCCACGCGGTACGGTGTGTCCGACAGATACGCCACCGTAATCGTGCAATTATCAAGCGAGTCTTCAACCAGAAGAATACGCAGTGGTAACAGCGCCGCTTCGGGCTCGGCATTGATAGGCGCCATCGTCTGACGCCGATCTCCGACCCACAGCTCGAATGGCACCGCAAACGAAAACTCGCTGCCCATGTTGACGGTACTCTCGGCCCAAATGCGTCCGCCCATAAGCTCCACCAATCGTTTGGAGATGGTCAGCCCCAGTCCCGACCCACCAAACCGTCGCGTGGTGGATGAATCGGCTTGGGTAAATCGTTCGAAGACCCGACTGAGTTTTTCATCCGCAATACCGATTCCGGTATCGGACACCGTGAATCGCAATGCGGTGGGGACTGCGAAGTTTCCATCCGTGGTCACGCGCAAGGTAACGGCGCCCGATTCGGTGAACTTGATCGCGTTGCCCAACAGATTCAACAGCACCTGTTGCAGTCGTGTTGGGTCGCCGATCAGATCGGTGGGCACGCTCGACACGATGTCGCACCCCAGCATCAGTCCTTTCTCCTGCCCGCGGACCGCCACCATTTCCATCACCTTCCCGAGCAGATCGCGCAGCGAGAACCCCGTCTGTTCCAGCTCAAGTTGCGACGCTTCGACCTTGGACAAGTCGAGGATATCGTTGATAAGATTGAGCAGGTTGTCGCCAGCGCGACGGAATATCTGCACAAACTTGTCTTGCTCCACCGACAGCGGCGTTTTGGCCAGCAGGTCGGCTATTCCCATGATCGCATTCATCGGCGTGCGGATCTCGTGACTCATGCTGGCCAGAAATTCCGACTTGGTCCGGCTGGCGCTCTCCGCCGCCGCCTTCGCCTTCTTGAGCTCGACTTCCACCCGCTTTCGTTCCGTCACGTCGCGCGCGGCGGCGAACACTCCTTGCAGCGTACGGTTTCGATCGTAGAAGGTGGTGGCGTTGTAGGACACCACGGTCGTTGTGCCATTGCGGGCACGCGCGGTCAATTCGTAATCGGAAACAGTCTTCTCGCTCAGCACCTGCCTGATGCCAGCTTCGGCGCGTTCCGGATCGGTGAAGTAATCCTTGAAGGGTGCGCCAATCAGTTCGTCGCGCGTGCACCCGGTGAGCGCTTCCATCTGCCTGTTGACATCGGTGATGATACCGGACGGATCGGTGGTCATGATCGCGTCGCTGTTGGATTCGATCAATGAGCGCGTGTAGAACTGTTGGTCGCGCAGGCGCTGATCGAGTTTTCGCTGCTCGGCTTCCACCAGCTTGCGCGCCGTATTGTCGGTGCCGATCAGCAGATATCCGATGATGGCGTTCTGGTCATCGCGCAGTGCCGTCACCGACACCACGGCGGGGAATCGGCTCCCGTCCTGACGGATATACGTCAGCTCATAGATGTCCTCGATACCGCGCGACGCCTTGAACACCAACGCCTCGAAGCCCGGCAGGATGGGCGTTCCCAGTTCGTCGCTCAGCGCCTTGGCGCGCGCGATCACCTCGCCCGGATCGGAGATTTCGGCCGGCGTGATTTTGTTCAGCACATCGGCGGCGGCGTACCCCAGCATGCGCTCGGCCCCGACATTGAAAATCTGGATGACGCCTTGGGCGTCGGTGGCGATGCTGGAAAAATTGGCGCTGTTGAAAATGGCGTTCTGCAACGCGCCTGCCTCGCGCAGCGCCGCTTCCACCTGCTTGCGGGCGGTAATATCCCGCACAATGCCCGTGAAGTACCGTTTCCCGCCCAGCGTCATCTCACTCACCGCAATCTCGATGGGGACCGTGGTGTTGTTCTTTCGTCGCCCCACGACTTCGCGTCCCAGTCCCTTTGCACGTGCCTCGTCGTTGGGTTTGTAGTACTCGTACGAGTCGTCTGCGTGATCGCGACCCAGTTCGGGTACCAGCAGGCTGAAATCCCGCCCCACCAGTTCGTGGTTGGTGTAGCCGAAAATCCGTTCGGCGGCCGGGTTGGCCTTCGCGACCGTGCCGTCGCCGGCATGAAAGGTGATAATGCCGTCAGCGACGGTATTGAGGACGGTTTCGATGAGCGCCGAGCTGTCGTGCAGTGCCTGCTGCACGGCGTATTCCGTCGTCACATCGCGGAACACCAGCACGGCGCCGATCACCGCACCGTCGCGGTCGCGAATAGGGGCGCAACTGTCAGCGATGTCGCACTCGCGGCCATCGCGGGCAATCAGTACCGTGTGATTGGCCAGCCCCTGTACGGTGCCTTTGTTCAGCGTTTCCGTGACCGGTATGGTGGCCGCCTGACGCGTATCCTTGTTCACAATGCGAAACACTTCGTCTACAGGACGGCCCGCCGCTTCTGCCCAGGTCCACCCGGTGAGCGTTTCCGCCACGGGATTCAGACGCATCACGCGCGACTCCGCATCGGTCGTCATCACCGCATCACCAATGGAACTGAGAGTCACCGACAGCTTTTCCTCACTGTCGGCCAGCGTGAGGTTGGCGTGCTGCAGCTTGGCGCTGATCGTTTCCTGCGCGGTGAGCAGGTGCACGGTTTCGGCATGCACCAGATTCTTCGAGTCTTGCCGGCTACGTTGCCGAATGAGGTACGCAAACGCCAACGCAAACAGCAGTGCCAACACGCTGGCCGCGGTGATGCCGACAAACAGATTGCTCAAGTCAGCGACGAACTTCGCTTCGCGCTGAGCGAGCGACGTGCTCTCCAGATCGACGAATCTGCGAATCGTCACGCGAATCGAGTCCATCAACCGCTTACCCTCGTTGTTGCGGACCAGCGATTGGGCGTCGGCAATATCCTGACTGCGGCGCAGCACAACGAGATTCGACAGCTCCTGCAATTTGGCGTCGACCAGTGGTGCCAGTACCAGCACATCCTGTTGCGACGCGCGATTCGTGCTGTGGAGCAGCAGTACGCTCACACGACCCTTGATGCTGTCTCGTACCGACAGGTAGGGCGCCAGAAACGCTTCGTCGCCGGTGAGAAGGTATCCGCGCTGACCCGTCTCGGCATTCACCAGGTCCAGCAGCAACGCATTCGCGTCGGCCACCAGCACGCGATTCTGCTTGCGCACTTCGGCCGCGTCTTCAACCCGGCGAAATGACCAAAACAGTCCCGTCATGCAAACTGCGACGAGGACCGCAGCGACAACGATCGCCACATTGAACTTACTGACGGTTTTCATATGTGCGTCGCACTCCCGCCACGCAATTTCCGTGGCCTCTGCGTTTCCGCGACAGCCCGCATCGCGTCGGCGGGTGCGCCAGACGGCTGGAACTTCGCACCAGTTTGGTTGCTGAGACTCTGTGCAAACTACAGCAAGCGAGTTGAGCGCGTGGGACTATTTCAGCAACCGGGGTCGAGCCTCCGCTTTATAGCCTCCACCATTTCGACTCGCATAGCCAAGCTGAACAAGTCGCTTGAGGATTTTCTCGATGCTGTCGGGCACCTGACCCGTCTGCTTTACAATCTCCGACTCGGGTATTTCGCCCGACCGGAGTATCGTCTCGAGCACGAGAACTTCCGATTCCATCAGTCCGGGATGCGCTGGAGGCGGGACACGACCTTGCCGCGTTGGGATACCCGTCGTGATGCCGTCGAAGTCCCGGAGCGAGTCACGTAGCTTCACACCCTTGCCCGTGATCTCGTACGTCCGGAATTCCCGACTGTGGTTGCTGCCCCGCATCTTCGCCACCAACAGCACCTTGCGCAGCTCTCCCTCGATTTCCACATAGCGCAAGCTCAGGATATCATCGGTCAGAAATGAGATCTGGTAGCCCGTGATTTGGAATCCGGCGCTCTTCTCCATCTCCACGACTTCCACGGTGGAGAACATGGTGACACCCAGTCCGGTAAGGGCACCGATGAGCCGGTACAGCGATTCGCGGAAGTCTTCGCGAAAGGCCGGCGCCAGCGCCATCTCAAAGCCCGAAATCGAATCGATAACCACACGTGTTGCACCGATCGCCTTGACCGCCCCGCGGATCTCCTCAAGAGTCTCGTCCACCGACAGATCGAGCGGACGAAGGTAGATGATACGCACCTTATTGTCCCGCACCGCCTGACGCAGATCTACGTCCATGCTCTTGCCACGGTCGAGGTACACTTCCGGATGCTCTTCAAAAATCGCAATCACCGCGTTTTCATCGGCTTCCAGCCCCGCCGCCACAAACTTCATCGCAAAAGTGGTCTTGCCCGTACCGGTGGGTCCGGCAAGCACCAGTGAATCCCCGGCGGGAATTCCGCCACCCATCATCTCGTCAAGGCCGACAACGCCGGTAGACAACCGATGCATGCCTCGCGGAGAAATGTCCTCGGCGCGCTCGGGCGTGCGAGGAAATACCTGCACCCCGCTTTGAGTGATGCGCATGGTGTGCAGACCAGGCATCGATGCGACGCCCCGCGCTTTCATGATTTGAACCCTTCGTACCACCGAGTTCCGATTGACTTCCTGGCTCATCCAGAAAATGCCGTCGGCCACCGTGAAGACAGGATTATCGAGCTCCTGGTCCCCGTACTCCCCAATGAGAATCGCGGTGGTCTCCCATGTGGTCAGGTGCAACACCAGGCGCTGCATGAAGCCTTCGAACTGACCAACCGGCGAATCGGACCTCCTCACTCGCGTCAGGGCCCGAAACGAGTCCACCACCACCACGCGTGGATGCAGGCGATCCACTTCCTCGATGATCCGTGTCAACACATTGTCCAGCTCGCCGCTCAGCGCCTCCTCGGAGAGGTTCAGAAAGTGCACATCCAACCCAACGCGGTCGGGGTCGAAAAAGCCGAATAGCTGCTGATAACGCAGCATCTTGAGCGATGTCTCACCAAGCAGCGTGATGAACAGCCCTGGTCGCTCGGGTGTCGCGTTGGCGAACAAAAGCTGCATGGCCATCGTGGTCTTTCCGGAACCGGGACCACCGGCAATCAACGTAAACGAGTCGGTTGGCAGGCCTCCTCCAAGAATCTCATTCAAGCCCGGCACGCCGGTATTGAGCAGCGCCAACGACGGTTGTTCGGCGGCTTTGCGTTTTCGGGAAGACTTCTTCGACTTAGACATCGGGCGCTCCGCGAGGGACAATGCTCACCGCGTCTGACGCCGGCGAGAAGTTAATCTGATCCACCAGACGCACGGCCAGCGATTCGCCAACAAAGCGGCCGAACGCGTCAATCAACGCTGTGATCAATCCTACAGTGACCGCCTCCACCTCGGCGGCGTCGTGGGCACGCTCGGCGACCGTGTTCGCGGAAATTGGTTGATCGTCGCTGCCGAGAAATGACAGTCCACCAAGCAGGGGATGCTCCTGCTCTACCTCGCCAATTGCGCGATCAAAGAGCGCACGATAGCCATCGCCACCAACCCACGGCAACAGTCCTGCACGTAACTGGGAAAACAGCTGCTCGACTGCCCGGATGACGTCGCCAGCCGAGTGGGATCGAGCGGTTGCCGTCACCCAGAGGCGCTGCGCCACTTCGGCGGAGCGCGAGGACACGTGGGTCATGACGGGATTCCATTCATAGGTGAGGCACAGAAGGGCATCTCGACGGTGCGCCACTGCGATTGATGCACCCGCCCGCCCCCCTCCACTTTTGCCGCATAACAGGCGGCATCGGCGGCGCGCACGACTGCAGTGAGTTCACCACCGGCCGCCGTCAGCGGGAGGAGACCAATGCTCACACCCACCGAGAGTGAGGCACCGGCCCATTGAAATTGCCATTCTTCGAATTCCAGACGGATGTCGTTGGCAATGCGGTCGGCGTCCTGAAGTGGACAGTCCTCCAACAACACGCCGAATTCATCGCCGCCAACGCGCGCCAAGGTGTCTCCGGAGCGCAGGTGACGCGAGATTCGCGGGCCAAGGCTGCGCAGCAGCGCATCGCCCGCATCGTGACCACAGGCGTCGTTCACAGCCTTGAATCGGTCAAGATCGAGGTACAGCAGCACGTGCGTCGCCGCTGCGTCACGAATACGTGCAATGAGCAGCGTGAGCCGTCGATCGAATTCCCGTCGATTCGTCAAGCCCGTTAATGCGTCGTGGGTAGCCTCATACGACAGTTGGTGACCAATGCGGCGCTTCTCGCTCTCATCCTGAATGACCAATACTACGCCCATGGTCTCCCCCGTGCGATTGCGAATCGGGGCTGCAGAATCACCGATCGGCACCTCGGTGCCATCACGACGGACCAGAACCACCCCGTCTTCCAAGTCGATTGTGCGCCC
>JANOKE010000556.1:0-3364 GCA_031419135.1 Gemmatimonadaceae bacterium | reverse complement strand
GCTGTCTGGGTCGCCGAGGACGATCGCGCGTTCGCGACCCGCCTCGCGCGCTACTGCGCCCGCAATCCCGTCGCGCTGGAGCGGCTCACCTACGACCGAGCCGCCAAGGCCGTGACCTATCGCTCCGATAAATCAGCGGGCCCGACGGCGGGGACCGAAACCGCCGACCCGCTCGAGTTCCTCGCCCGGTCCTCGTGCACATTCCGGACAAGGGCCACGTCACCACGCGGTACTACGGCTGGTACGCCAACCGTCCGCGCGGGATCCCGTTCCGGGATGCGGCGTCAGGCCGCGCCCGCAGTCGCCGACACGCCACCCCTGATCGTCCCCGCGCCACGACTCGCGCCGACCGAGGCCACCAGCCGATGGGCGGCCCTTTTGCAGCAGATTTTCGAGGTCGACCCGCTCGCGTGTCCGACGTGCCACGGCGTGATGCGCATCGTCGCCTTCATCACCCAGACGTCGGTGATCGACCAGATCCTCACCCACCTCCGCTCCCGCGCGGCCCACGCGGCCCACGCCGGCGCGCGGAGCCCCCCATCGGCGCGGGCCCCCGCGAGCCGGGGCACGTCACGCGCCCCACGTCCGCCCGCCAACGCCCCGACCGCCCCCTGAGCACGGCCCCGACGCGCCGCCACCACGGCGGGGACCTTTGGCGTGGGTGGCCGTCCCACCGACGTCTCAGATTGGTCCACCGGCCGGCATCGCCCCCACTGGGACCGCCGTTCTCACGACCCACCAAGCGCGCCAGCGGGGCGGAGAGCACGCCGACGCCGAATCGCCGCCGCTCACGAGGCATGGGACCGGGGCCTAACTCAGCCTACCCCGATTGAAATTCCTATCCTGTCGCACGCGCGTGGTCAGACGGGATTCGGCCGTTCAGTTCCAGCAGCACCAATAGATCTTGAGTTCGCGAATGCGATAGGCTTTGACCCTTTTCCCCAGCTCGACCAGCACCTCCTGCATCGTGTCCGATTCGAACTCGCCGTGATTGGGATCGAAATATCGGCAAACGCCGTCAACATCGAAGTACGCGGCAAGGGCGTGTCCGCTCACTTCATCCGTCGCGCCGAACTTGCCGCGGAGTGAGATGTAGTGGTAACCGGAATGCTTGAACGCGGTGCCCTCCTTCATGAGCGTCTTGTTTTGTCGCGTCAAGCCGGTCTGGACGCGGATCTTCTGGTCGGCATTGTCGAAACGGTCGAAGTCATGCTCGCCCTTCTGGGACATGAACACCTCTTTGATCTCCGCGACTTGGGGACCTGCCCCGACCATCCAGCCCCAGAAGTCCTGCCGCGTCGCGTTCTTGATGATCCACCATATCGCCAGCCCGAAGCACACGCCATTGCTTGTTATGGTTGGCTCGAAGCCGGCCTTGTCGTAGGCGCCCACGCCAATGAGCGCCGGTTTCACCTCACCAGCGTACCATCGGCCATCCTCGCCCTGCTTGTACTTCCTGATCTCGCGCGTCGGCATGGATCTCTGCTTGTGAAGGTGAAGGCTCAGGAACTGCGACGAGAGTTCAGAAGATATTCCTCGCGAGCGTAGAGCGCGAGGAGCTACCGACACGCCTGCGATGCGCGCAGCAGTTTGCCTGATTCGCACCCAGTTGAGTAGATCTTTTCCGACGTCCGTCTGCTCCGACGGGAAGCGCGTGCTGCTCCAACGCGTTTGCCTCAAGAAGGTCACGGCCACGCACCTCAAGCGCGCGGCGTATCTGTATGTGCGCCAGTCGACCATGCGGCAGGTCCTGGAGAATACCGAAAGCACGCAGCGCCAGTATGCGCTGCGCCAGCGTGCGATCGCGCTGGGCTGGCCGGAGGAGCGCATCGTCATCATCGATTCCGATCTCGGCAAGTCGGGCGCGTCCGCGGTGGACCGCGACGGGTTTCAGCAACTCGTTGCCGACGTCGGCCTGGGCCGCGCCGGGATTGTGCTCGGATTGGAGGTCTCCCGTTTGGCGCGCAATTCCGCCGACTGGCATCGGCTCCTGGAGATCTGCGCCCTGTCGGACACCCTCATTCTGGATGAAGATGGCATGTACGATCCGGCCCACTTCAACGACCGACTGTTACTCGGGCTCAAGGGGACCATGAGCGAAGCCGAACTCCATGTGCTGCGGGCTCGCCTGCGCGGAGGTCTCCTCAACAAGGCGCGCCGTGGCGAATTACGCTGCCGGCTCCCCGCTGGTTTCGTGTATGATGCGACCGGACACGTGGTGCTTGACCCTGACCAACAGGTGCAGGAAACGGTGCGCCTGCTCTTTGACACGTTCGCCCGAACAGGCACGCTTCGCAAAAGCATCAAATACTTCCGGCAGCAACACCTGCTGTTCCCCACGCGTATGGCCGCTGGCGTGCACAAGAACGAACTCGCCTGGGTCCCGCTCTCCCTGGGCCCCGCCAGTAGTGTGTTGCACAATCCATGGTATGCCGGAGCGTACGCCCACGGCCGCGGGCGCTGGCGCAAGCACCCCGATGGACGGGCCCGGCACGAACGCCTCCCGCGAGACCAATGGCACGTGTTGATGCTCGATGCCCACCCGGCCTACATCTCCTGGGCGGAGTTTGAACGGTACGAACAGCAACTCCAGGAATCGGCCAAGGCCCTCGGCTACGAGCGCAACGCGGGACCCGCTCGAGAAGGCTCGGCGCTCTTGCAGGGGAAGGTCCTCTGCGGTCTCTGTGGCAGTCGTAT
Source organism: Gemmatimonadaceae bacterium (assembly GCA_031419135.1). Lineage (GTDB taxonomy): Bacteria > Gemmatimonadota > Gemmatimonadetes > Gemmatimonadales > Gemmatimonadaceae > Gemmatimonas. The sequence goes on along the minus strand of JANOKE010000556.1, from coordinate 667 downwards.
GAATGTGCGCTACCACGCGCGCAGAGATGGCTTGGTGCCCACCTACGTGTGCGTCGGCCGTGGCGAGCTTTTCGGCGATCCGCTCTGTCAGAGCATGCTGGGAAGCGGCATCGACCAGGCCGTCGGGAAGCTCGTCGTCGATAGCATCACGCCGATTGCGCTCAATGTCGCCCTTGCTGTGCAGCGCGAGATGACCGCGCGTCTCGATGAGGCCGACCGCCTGCGTCACCGACAGGTCGAGCGGGCGCAATACAACGCCGATGCGGCCCGGCAACGGTACATGCACGTCGACCCGGCCAATCGTCTGGTGGCCGACTCGCTGGAGGCCGACTGGAATCTCACGCTGCGCGCGCTCGCCGATGCCGAAGAAGAGTACCAGCGGCAGCGCGCGCAGGACCAGCTGGTGGTCAACGCGCCGGAACGCCAGCGCATTCTCGCGCTCGTCACCGATTTCCCCGCCCTGTGGCGCGATCCCCAAACACCACCGGGTGAGCGCAAACGCATGCTCGCGCTTTTGCTGGACGACGTCACGCTGATCAAGCAGCGCGAGATCACGGCGGCGGTCCGCTTTCGCGGCGGGGTCGCCACCACGTTGACGCTGCCGCGCCCACTGACTGCGCAACAGCTGCGCGCCACGCATGACGATGTGCTGTCGCACGTCGTCATG
>JANOKE010000555.1:0-3454 GCA_031419135.1 Gemmatimonadaceae bacterium | reverse complement strand
GCCACTGGGGCAGGACACTCAGACCGCGCGACCGTTGAAAGCGACCACGCAGGCCCGCGTCGTCGGCGTACCACGCAAGCAACCTAGACGCGTCGCGCCAACGCGTTGTGATCCCGTGGCCGAAATGTCTGTCTGGGCCAGCGCGAATGCATCGGCACCGCCCGGCGCGCGTACGGCACGCACGCGCCACTCGCCGTGTCCATCGCGCCGAATCATTTCGCCCGAGGCACCGAGTCCCGTGCCGCTGGTGTAGCGACGACCAGCCACTTCGGCCCGCAGCTTCAAGCCGTCACCAAATCGTCGCGTGGCGCCGATCGACAGCGCATCCAGTGCGCTGGCCTGCGGGCGACCACTGCGCAAACGCGAAACCGAACCGGTCAGGGTCACGTCGTCGAGGTCGCGCGTGATGCGTGCCGCGGCAAGGCTGCCTCGCGAAGTGCTGAGATGTTCGCCGAGCTGCGGTTGCGCACCAATGGCATCCACTGTCCAGTGCTCCCGGCGCGCTTGCATCGATGCGCCACGTCCCTGCGCATTCAACCCGCTGACTTCGCTCAGCAACATGGCCGCATTGCCAAGATCAACCCGCCAGAGGGGCGCCGTGAATGCCACGAACGCCGGTGAGGAGTAGCCGCCCACACGCGACAGACCGGGTGTTCCGGCCGCCGCCTGCTGTGTCCATCGCGCGTCGATTGTGATGCGATCACTGATCGGTCCCGTCACCTGTGCGCCGAACACTGTGGCCGTGGGTTGACCAGGTCCGGAGACTGTCGCGACACTCAGTCCAACGGCTGGCCCAGCATTGTGAGCATCCGCCACCGCGACCACCTCCAGCATGGTCTCCAGTCGCGTGCGCTCGGCGTGCGAGGTATCCGTATCCGTGGTCATGCCACGAGCCGTCCAGGTGAGCGGTATCGCGCCAGTGCTGCCGCCTGATGGCGCCTGAATCTCCACGGTGCGTTCCACCGACTGACTCGGGGAGAGAATAACACGATCGCCTTCCACGATGCGCGTGCGCCAGCGCGTTGGCAGCGACGCGGTGACCACCACGGAGTCGGAGGCGTTGCCGCCATTGTCGATGCGCAGACGAATTGTCGTATGACCGCCCTGCACGAGCGACACCAGTCCGGTGAGCGGTGTCACCGTGATCTGTCGACGTGCGCGGACGTCGAGTTCCACGGACACGTTGGCTTCCACGCCTTTCGACGACAGGAATCGAACGGTGCCAACCGACAACCGGCCGGCGCGCGCCGCCGCCGGCACGGACACCGTGAACAGCACCCGATCGTCGGGTTTCGTGAGAACCCCCTCGCGCTGGCCGAGCAGCGATGTGGCACCCGACGACAGGACGCGAAAGCGCACCGATGGCTCGGCTGCGAATCGGAGCGGTCGGGCGACACTGACGACCTGGAGACTGCGGGCATCGCCGGTCAATCGGATGACGTCGTCCACCTGGGCGCGGGCAGCCGTCGCCACGCGTTCGTTAGCGACGGGCTGCAACGCGAGCAACAGGATCGTGCCGAATGCGCGAATCATGGGCGGTACACATCGACCGTGACCGCCACCGTTGCCGCGTAGGTCGCGGGCGCATCGTTGGTCCACGACAGCTTCATGCGCAGCCAGATCCTTCCAGACCATGGATCGTTGAAGAATCCGGGGACGATCCAGCGAGAGTCGATGGTGGTGTCGATGGTCGTGATGTCCTGCCACGCGCTGCTGCCCTGGTAACGCCACTGCACGTCGGTACAGGCCTTGCCGCCGGTTACCAGCACACAGCGCATTTTCACGATGGTATTCCGCCAGTACAGATCGGCGAGCCGTGCCACGGTGAAGTCCAGTGATACCGAATCGGACACCGGTGTGGTGGCACCGGCGGGAATGGTCTGATAGTTGGAGAGCCTGGGCGAAGGAAACAGCAACGCACCCGACGACAGCACCAGTTGCGTGGACTGTGGTTGCGCCTGTGCACGGCCGGCGATGAACATGATCGCGCCACACACGAGCAGGTGGCGTGTGTGCATCGCGCGCACCAGGTGCCCGCAGGACATGCGCTCAGCGAACCTCGTACTCGATCTGGCCGGCGGCGATCTCATCGCCGCCGAAGTCGAGCAGCGCCAGAATCACATACCGTCCCTTGGGCAACTCCGGCAGCGCGTTCATGATCACGCGGCGAACACCGGGCAGCACGGGGAAGAGTGGCAGTTCAATCCGCTGCACCAGCGAATTGTCCGTACGTCGCACCTCGATCGCGCCTTTCACGCGCACCTGCACGCCACCGGCGTTGCGGAAAGCCACGCGCACGTCGCGGACGCCCGTGTCGCGGGCACCGGGCGTCGCGGCATGTGCCACCAGTGCCAATTCCTCAATCTGTCCATCGCGTGACAGTCCGGTCGGCTCCACGTAGACCTTTACGCCGGTGCGCACGGTATACGTGAGTTGGCGACCGATCGAGTCCGGCGCCTGCTTGCTCTCCACAAACACAATGCTCCAGCAGCTCGCCTTCAGCGTCTCAGCGCCAGCCACGGAGACGCGCACGTTCGCCGATGCTCCTGGCTCCAGTCGTAACGAGCGCGGAAACACCGTGAGCATTGCGGCGCAACTGTTGGACTGCGTGCCCGCGCCATAGAAGCGGTTCACGCCATCTTCGGCACGGTCCCAGTCTTCGATCGCGATCGCGGCCTGCACCACCCTGCCCGCGTCGTTACGCACCCGAAAGGTGCGCCCGTTATCTCCGCCCGAAGATGGCGCGATGTACAGCTCAAGCTCTTCAATCGTGAGCTGCGCGTGCAAGACGCCAGCAGGAACGCAGAGTGTGGTTGCGACCAACAGGGCCGACGCGAGCAGGCGACGAATCATGGCGGTTCGGAAAATGAGAGGCGCGAAGGCGCTAAAGATCCTGGAGCAGGCTGTCGAGACTCAAGGAGATATGCCCGGTCGATTTCCCTGCTCATAACAGGGACGCTCGGCGTGTCGTGAGGGTCACGGCCCGCATTGTGACGGTCGAGGCCCGGCGTCCAGACGCGCGAACGGGAAGTTCGGCCAGGCCGGACTCCCCGTTCGCACTCACTGCATTCAATAGGTGTCGGTGTACCCGTCGCCGCAGACTCCGGCTTACAGCGCCGTGATGCTGAAGGTCAACGGGAGCGTGTACGAACCCGGCGCGTCGGTGGTCCAGACCCAACGCACCTTGAAGCAGATCTGGCTTTGCGTGCTGGCAGTCGCGACACCACCGGGAATCACGCTCTGCGCGGACGGTGCGACGGGCAGCGAGGTGAACGACGCGCCGCAGGTACCGACCACGGCATTCGTGGAGTACGCCACGTCAGACGCAACCTTTAGTGATGCAGTGAATGTCGCAGTATACGTGAACGACACGGTGTACGGCGTGTTCGACTTGGCGGTGACCACGGGTCCCGTGTACTGAGTGCCAAGACCCGCGCCCTCAGACGCTTCGAAA
>JANOKE010000554.1:0-2265 GCA_031419135.1 Gemmatimonadaceae bacterium | reverse complement strand
GATCGCGTCGACTGACATTGACTCGGAAGTCGGCCAGGTCCCCCACATTCATGGACATGCCGACTTCGCCCGCAAAACCCACCGCGTCGACCACATCGGCGAGTCGCACATCATTCACCCACAGCTCCAGCGTATCGTTGGGCAGAATGCCTGCTCCACCCCGAGGCACGCTATCCACACGAACGAGACCCACCGAGAGTTCCTGTACGCCGGCCAGATTGGGCGGCGTTACGCTGGGATCGGCGCTGTACACGATGTACCCATCCTGACACACGGCGTAGCGCCGCACCGTGAGCCCCCTCGGCAAGCCGGAGCGTCGAATGAGCTCGAGATCCGTACCGGTGCAGGCCAGCGAGTCGACCGAACTCTTGAGGAAATTGTTCTCGAGTTGTGCGCGCAGAAACTGAAAACGCGTGAGATCCACCCGAACTTCCGGATCCCATGCGCTCTTCGCGGGCCCCGCATTCACCGCTGTGCGATACATGTAGAAATTGTGCTCGTCACGACCAATCTTGACGTATCCGTTGAGCTCACCGGATGGTCCCCATCCATTCCCACGACCGCGCATCCACAGTCGCAGCGTTTTGTAGCCCATGAACGACTTGGTGCCCTCGGGAAAACGGAAAAATGCTTCGGCCCGATCGAAGGTGCGGAACTGTTGACCGGGGATGCCCGCCTGGAGCCGCAGCGACCGTTCGTTGATCTGGACGATGGTATTTTCGTACCCCGAGAGGCGGTTCTCGGGACTTTCGACAACGCCGGACGGTGGCGTGTATGGCAGGACCGCCGACGAATCGAGAGTGCCCACCACGCTGGCAATCACGTAGCCGCTGAGCGCGGTCGAATCACCGGCAGCGCCACTGATGGGACGATCGGCGCGCTTGAGCCACGGCGCCCCCACCAACTTGAAGCGCGTGAGCGCCACGCGCACAAAATCTCCATCAAGCGACTGGGCATTCGAGATCATTGTCAGGCGCATAGCGCGCATCCGTCGCTCGTTGGGATTGTTCAACTCTTCCAGCGGCGCCCGCCAGTTGAGCCGCACCTGCACCCAACACACGCTGTCGGCCACAATGCTGCCCGACACGGAATCGGATTGCGCAAAACACCTCCCCACGCGTGTCCAATTGCGTTTGTCGCTCAGGTCCACCGCGAACCGTCGAAACTGTTCGTTGTCAACGCTGGCCGACGGCAAATTGAGCTGGCCGTCGAGATCGATATCCTCCTCGTCGAGGCGGTTGTTGCGCACCGAGCACACCGCGCGACTGTCCCCGAGTACCTGCACCACCGCCACGGACTGTGTGCACAATGGGATCTTGTTGGCCGTGATTGTCTGGACGGGCGACTGGGTGCGATTGACGATGACGAGGGTGTCGGCCACGTCGCCCGCCAATCCCTTATCGTTCTCCACCGCATTGAACGCGCGCGAAAATGCATCGCGCTCCGAGTCGAATCGATCGTACCCAACCAGTCGTTTTCCCCGATAGGTGGAATCGGTGGGCAAACCTGCCCGCACCGGGGCCCTGACGGTGAGCGTTTCCGGCGCGAAGGCGACGCTGTTTTCACTGATCTCCCCAAAGTCAAACACCAGCGTCGGATTCCGCCGCAGCTTGGCTTGCTCCGATTGCACGAGCACGAAAAATTCCACGTTCTCGACCCGTGACAGATCGGCGCCGCTGGGGTTGAGCACAGTGCGCAATGAGCGCCATCGAGGCCCGGTAGGCGTCGCACCCACCAAGGAGTTGTCGCCCACGGTCCAGGCGAAGCGACGGGTGTTCGTGCCGGGTTCGTAGTCAAACACACCGCCGGTGTGCAGCGGGTACAGCGTCATCCACAGCAGCTGCTCGGGCGGCCGAATGCCGCCGCCGGTGTCACGCACTGCCGGATCGATCTGGTTAATGCTGTACTGCACGTAGTTGCCAACGCCGTCCACGCCGTTGTTCTGGAACGCCAGCGTGCCAGCCCGATTGAGATTGAGCGTTGACGCACCAACCAGCCCCGGCAACACGCTGCCCAGCGCCGGACGCGAGCTGTAATACCACGCGGCTTCGGACAGTGAAATCCCGATGCCCGCATCAGCCTCGAACGATTCCACATATGCTTGCCCTGCGGAATTGGGTTGGGGCTTGCTCATCGCAAACTCCCCCTGAACCGACAGTCTGGAGCGCGTGGTACCCGAACCGAACGGCAGTTTGCGTATCAGGCTGTTCAGGAGCGTCGCATCCCACGCCATGTTGCCAGTCACACCGGCCACAAAGGAGCCGG
>JANOKE010000553.1:0-5050 GCA_031419135.1 Gemmatimonadaceae bacterium | reverse complement strand
CCGCCAGCGTGCTGTTCACGAAGGCATTGAATGAGCTCGTGGTTGGCGACGCAGGTGCCAACGTCGCGGTGAATGCCATCGTTACCATGACCGACATTGAGTTCCCGGCGCGCAATGTCGTGGGCATCCTGCCCGGCAGCGATCCGGTGCTCAAACACCAGTATGTCGCGGTTGGCGCGCACAGCGATCATGTTGGCGTGTCGCGCACCGCACTCGCCCATGACTCGGTGCTGGTGTACAATCGCCTCGTGCAGCCCGGCGGCGCCGAAGACGAAGGCAAGAAGGCCACACCCGACCAGGTCACACAGATCAACGCCGAGTTGGTCGAGCTGCGGAAGACCACACCGACGCGCAACGATTCCATTTTCAACGGCGCCGATGATGATGCCTCTGGCTCGATGTCGGTGCTCGAGATCGCCGAGTCCATGGCCGCCGCACAGATCAAGCCCAGGCGCTCGACCCTGTTCGTGTGGCACGTTGGCGAAGAGAAAGGACTGTGGGGTTCACATTTCTTCACCGAGCACCCCACCGTCCCCCGCGACTCGATCGTGGCGCAGTTGAACATGGACATGGTGGGGCGTGGCGCGACATCGGATCAGACCGGCATGACCAAGGATGGCAAGGAACTGCGCGGTGGTCCGGACTACCTGCAGTTGGTGGGATCCCGCCGCGTGTCCACCGAGCTGGGCGACATCGTCGAGCGCGTGAACACGGGCAAGAAGCACAACTTTACGTTCGACTATGCGATGGATGCGAACGACCACCCGATGAACATCTATTGCCGCAGCGATCACTACGAATACGCCAGGTTCGGCATTCCGGTCACGTTTTTCACGACCGGCGGACACTCGGCCTACCATCAGCTCACCGACGAGCCGCAGTACATCGACTATCCGCACATGACCCGGGTGGCAAAGCTGGTGGCCGATGTCGCGCTGGAACTGGGCAACGTCGCCAAGCGGCCGCTGGTGGACAAGCCGCGGCTCGACCCCAAGGGAACGTGTAAACAATAGGAGAGTAGGCAATAGGAAGTCGGAAGTCGGCAGTACTTCATACTGAGTAGGCAGTACTTGAACAGAGTAGGCAGTACTTGAACAGAGTAGGCAGTAGGGTGCGTGGACCTCCTACTGCCTACTCTGTTTACGTACTGCCTACTCAGTATGAAGTACTGCCAACTTCCAACTTCCTACTGCCTACTTTCCTATCATCTCTACCCGCTGTACAGCGTCCAGGGACTCGACTTTCAGTTCGAGTGACGTCACGGTTGTCGGTGTGATGCGCCGCAACTGACGGTAGCCGATGGTTGTGCCGGTGGCGATGACGGATGGGGATGGGCCGCCGGTGCTTAACGTCCACGACGACACTCGTTGCCCCTTGGTGATGTCTTCACGCAAATCAATCACCGACACCGATTGCGGCGTTGGGAAGCGCATCGTAAGCACACCTGTGGTGGCGCCGGTTTTTCGCCACCGCGCACGATCGTGCGGCACGTCACGCGTGAACATCGCGTCCAGGGCCGCGCGCATGCCGACCAGTCTCGCCACATCGGTGTCGTGCAGCAGCCCGTCGCGCGTTGGCGGCACATTGAGCAGTAACTTCGAGTTGCGCCCGACACTGGTGAAGTACAGTCCCACCAGATTGTCGACGGTCCTCACGCGCGTGTCCTCGGCGGGGTGATAAAACCAGCCGGGACGAATCGACACATCGGTTTCACCCGGACGCCACACCGATCCGTCGGCGTGGCCTTCCTGGAGTGAGCGAATCACGTTGGCGCCGCTGGCGCCAATAAACGGCACCGACTCCGGCCGAATGGTGCTCCAGTTCGTTTCGCCGGCCACACCGCTCTCGTTGCCGATCCACCGCACGTCGGGACCCGCATCGGAGAAGATCACCGCACCGGGTTGCAACTTGCGCACCAGCGCCCAGTTGCGAGGCCAGTCGTATACTTGCCGCTTGCCGTTCGGCCCTTCACCATTGGCCCCATCAAACCACACTTCGCTGATTGTGCCGTAGCGCGTGAGCAGCTCGGTGAGCTGCGCGATATACACGTCGTTGTAACGCAGTGAATCGCCGTAGGCTGGGTGATTGCGATCCCAGGGCGAGCAATAGAGACCCGCCTTGAGGCCTTCCGCGCGACACGCGTCCACGAACTCGCGCACCACATCCCCCTTCCCGTCTTTCCAGGGACTCGACGCCACAGAATGCGAGGTGGTCGCGGTGGGCCAGAGACAGAACCCGTCGTGGTGCTTGGCGGTAAGGATCATCGCCTTGGCACCCGCCGCCTTCGCGGCCCGTGCCCACTGGCGCGCATCAAGGCGCGCCGGATTGAAGATCAACGGCGATTCCTTGCCATCCCCCCACTCGCGATCGCTGAACGTGTTGACCCCGAAATGCAGAAAGAGCGCCAGTTCATCCCGTTGCCAGGCCAGTTGCGCCTGCGTCGGCCGCGGCCGACCAGGGGCGGCGGAGAGTTCGGCCCACGAATGCGCCAGCAGGCGAGAGGGGCGGAACGCAAGGAACGCCGCCGACCCAGCCAGTCCGATCGCCACATCCCTGAGGAGGGCGCGCCGCCGGGGAGAGTCCGGTTGTACGAGAGGAGTGACCATCCGCCTACGCTATCGCCGGAGGCACGACTTTGCACCTCATTTCCCGAACTTTTCCCTGTTTCGCCCACAGGAGGCAATCGCGCTCGGCCCGATTCGCGACTATCATTGCGAACAGTTTCGCCCACCCGTGACGCGGGATACGTCGGAAGGCCGTTTGGAATGCCACCAGCCGCCCCGTCACCGCAATTCCTCCGACTCTCAATCCATGTTCGAAAATCTTCCGCTGCTCGCGTTCGGCGCGGGCTTGGTCGGCCTGATCGTGACCTTCGTGACCTTCCTCGGCGTGAAAAGACTGCCGGCCGGCTCACCGGCCATGCAGGATCTGGCGCACGAAATCCACGTTGGCGCCATGGCATTCCTTCGCGCCGAATACGTGGTGCTCATTCCGTTCATGCTGGTGGTGGCCGGACTGCTTGGCTGGACCATCGGGGTCAAGACAGGCATCGCCTACGTCATCGGCGGCTGCATGTCCATCGCCAGTGGCTGGATTGGCATGCAAGGTGCCACGGTGGCCAATGTTCGCACGGCAGAAGCCGCGCGAGCGAGCGGCCAGGCGGCGGCCTTGCGCGTTGCCTTTGGTGGCGGCTCCATCATGGGACTCGCCGTAGCCTCGTTGGGTCTGGCGGGTGTGGCGATTGTCTTCGCGTTCGTCGCCAAGACCGAGATGACCGGGAATGCAAAACTGTTTTCGGAAATCATTTCCGGCTTTGCCATGGGTGCCTCATCCATCGCGCTCTTCGCGCGCGTTGGCGGTGGTATCTTCACGAAAGCCGCTGATGTTGGCGCCGATCTGGTGGGCAAGGTCGAAGCGGGCATTCCGGAAGACGATCCGCGCAACCCGGCAACCATCGCTGACAATGTGGGTGACAATGTCGGCGACGTCGCGGGGCTCGGCGCGGATATTTTCGAGAGCTATGTGGGCGGTATCGTCGCGGCAATTGCCTTGGCCGCAACCAGCACGCTCATCGCCGACACGTCGCGACTCGACGCCATGCTGCTGCCGGTTGCCTACACGGGCGCGGGACTGATTGCCTCATTGATCGGCATCTTCATGATGCGTATCCTCGCCAAGGGCAATCCCGCGAGCGCGCTGCGACTGGTTACCTTCATCGCCGCCGGCCTGTTTCTGGTGTTCGCGTATTTCCTGACGTCGATGTTCCCGCTCAACATGACTGGTGAAAGTGGCGAGCTGTATCCGGTGCTGGGACCCTTCTGGGCGGTGGTTGCGGGTACGGTGGCGGGCATCGCGATTGGCTTGGTCACCGAGTACTACACGGCGGCGGGCCCGGTGCGGCGTATTGCCGAAGCATCCAAAACGGGGCCAGCCACCAACATCATCGCCGGACTGGCGGTGGGCATGGAAAGCTGCATCGTGCCGGTTGTTCTCATTTGCGGCGCGATCTATGTGTCGTACTTCACCGCCGGTTTGTACGGCATCGCCATCGCGTCGGTTGGTATGCTGGCCACCGTCGGTGTGACCATGACCGTGGACGCGTATGGGCCGATTTCCGACAACGCGGGTGGCATCGCCGAGATGAGCCATCTCGGTCCGGAAGTTCGCAAGATCACCGACGGACTCGACGCACTGGGCAACACGACGGCGGCCATCGGCAAGGGCTTCGCCATTGGCTCGGCGGCGCTGACCGCACTCGCGCTGTTCTCGGCGTACGCGTCGGCGGTAAATCTCACCACGCTGAATTTGATCGATCCAATGGTGGTGATCGGCATGTTCATCGGCGGCGTGGTGCCGTTCTACGTTGGCGCTTCGACGATGACGGCCGTGGGTCGTGCCGCGCAGGGCATGGTGGAAGAAGTGCGCCGTCAGTTCCGCGAAATTCCAGGGCTGTTGGAAGGCAAGCCAGGGGTGAAGCCCGACTCCGCACGCTGCGTGGAGATTTCCACCAAAGCCGCCATCCGCGAAATGATTCTGCCAGGGCTGGTCGCGGTGGTGCTGCCCGTGCTCGTGGGCAAGTTCGTGGGCGTGAAAGCGCTGGGCGGCCTGCTGGCCGGCGCTACGGTAACCGGTGTGATGATGGCGCTGTTCATGGCCAACGCCGGCGGCGCATGGGATAATGCCAAGAAGATGATTGAAGGCGGCATTCTGGGCGGCAAGGGATCCGATCCGCACAAGGCAGCCGTGGTTGGTGATACGGTTGGTGACCCATTCAAGGACACGAGTGGCCCGGCGATGAACATTCTCATCAAGCTCATGTCGGTGGTGAGCCTGGTGCTGGCACCGTGGTTTCTTAGGTGAGTAGGCAGTAGGAAGTTGGAAGTAGGTAGTACGTTTACTTCAGTACTCGGTACGGAACAGAGTAGTGAGTATTGACTTGGTACATGGGCAGCGGGGGGGCCCCCGGGACCGCCGGGGCCCCCCCCGCGGTATTTCGCCCCCCCGCGTAGTATCAAGATCAATAACCGCGCGACCCCCCCCATGTATGCCC
>JANOKE010000552.1:0-1756 GCA_031419135.1 Gemmatimonadaceae bacterium | reverse complement strand
CGCCGGCTGTCATCGACTCAATCAATCAGGCGGCGCCCGACATTCTGTTCATTGGCCTGGGGACTCCGCAGTAAGAGATGTTCGCGGACGAACACCGGGCGCAGTTGCGCGTGCGGGTGGTTCTGGGGGTGGGTGGCAGTTTTGATGTCGTGGCCGGTCTCGTCGAGCGGGCCCCTGTCTGGATGCAGGATTGGGGGTTGGAGTGGTTGTTTCGCGTGCAGCAGGAGCCACGCCGGATGTTTTGGAGGTACTTCTCCACCAACAGCATGTTCGTGTGGTTCTATCTGGTGGAGTTGTGGCGCACGCGCGCCCGGCATCTGGGAGTTCACTCGTCGAACGCAGTCTGATGGACTCCGCGCAAACCGGCATCGTGCAAAAACTGTGCAGGGCATTGCACTGGCGTGCGGTGCGCGCTTATTCGGCCAAGCGTGAAACGAGCAAACTCACGGCACCGATCGTTTCGGTCACATTCGACGACTTCCCGAAATCGGCCCTGCACGTTGGCGGCGCCATTTTGGAGAGCGTTGGTGCGCGCGGCACGTACTTTGCCTCGGCGGCGTTCTCGCTTCCCCGTATGGAATTGGGGTCGGACCGGCTTCCAGACGTGCAGTATTTCGAACCGGACGACATCACGGAGGCGGTTCGCCGCGGGCATGAAATTGGCTGTCACACATTCGACCACCCCAATGTCTCCACGTTGTCCGAGACTGAGTTGACGACTACCATCGCGAAGAACGCGGAATTTATCCGCGACTTGGTCGGAGACTATCAGGTGGAATCGTTTGCCTACCCTCGAGGACTGGCCGGCTTCACATCGAAGCGATGGCTGGCGCGCCGGTTTACGTCGTGCCGAGGAACCCTTCCTGGTGTCAATCATGGATCGGTAGATCTGTCGCAGCTGAAGGGTGTTGATCTTGCTCCGCACTCACTCGCGCACCAGCCGATGGACCGACTGGTGGAGCACTGCATTGCCACCAACGGATGGTTGATATTTGCCGCCCACGACATTTCCGCTGCACCGTCACGGTGGGGTTGCACTCCGGCACTGCTGCAGTCACTGGTCGCATTGCTGTCCCGACGAGGCGTGGAAATCCTCCCGGTTCGCGACGCCTGCGCCCGACTGACTGGATCGGTCAATCCGCAATCCGCGAACAGTCGCGACCAGTGAACCCGAAGCAGAAGACGCGAGTCTTGCTTCTGGGGCCGTCGCTCAAGGGCGTGGGCGGCGTCACGACGCATGTGCGGGTGCTGTTGGGTTCACACTTGGCCAACCGTTTTGACCTGACGCATCTTGAAGTTGGCAGCGAAGGCCGCTCGGAGCGAAGTCTGGCCCGCGTCTGGCGCCTGTTCACGAGTCTGATGACGCTCAGTGTCGTGCTCGCACGTAAACGGCCGGACATTGTGCACCTCAACACGTCGCTCAACGCGAAGGCTGCGGTTCGCGACATGCTGTTTCTTGGGGTTGCACGACTGGCGGGAACGAACGCGGTCATGCAGGTGCATGGGGGCGCGCCGTTGGGCCGATTTGTCGCCCACAGCAAAACGTTGAGCTGGTGCTTGCGACACGCGTTGCGCAGTGCACAGGCCGTCGTGGTACTCTCGCAAACGGAACTGGGCGCGTATCGCGCGTGGGACCCGAGCATCAAGCTGCACTTGGTGCCCAACGCGGTCGACGAGAGTGCACTGAGCGATCAGGCGCGGGCACTCCGCAGCCACGAAACGCTGCGACTGCTGTACCTCGGGCGCCTTGTGGAAA
>JANOKE010000551.1:0-3541 GCA_031419135.1 Gemmatimonadaceae bacterium | reverse complement strand
GCGCGCCGCGCTGCCGGCAGTCTTGAGAGGGCCAGTCGGCGCATTCCTGTCTCGTGCCTCGGGCCTGCTGGCAATCGCGGAAGACCAGCCCAGTCGCGACAACGGCGTGCACATCCACCGGAGCCAGACCGATCGGTTTGGAATTCCGCGGCTCGAAGTGCGACACCGTTACAGCGAACGGGATCGCGCCGCGAATCGCGCGCTCACCAACCACGCCAAGGCGGTGCTGCGCGAAGCCGGTGCTTTCGTCACATGGGTGTACCCCATCAACACGTTTTCGCACGCGCTGGGCACGGTGCGCATGGGTCCTGATGAACGGACCGCTCCCTTGGATGCGTGCGGGCGCTATCGCGGACTGGATAATCTCTCTGTCACGGACGGCAGCGCGCTGCCACGTTCGGCCGGACTGAATCCGAGCCTCACCATCGCGGCCAACGCGTTGCGGATCGGCGCGCACATCGCCTCGCATGTGCTTCCGATCGCTCGTGTGCGCGGTCGTCGACTTCCTGTGCTCGGCTGAACGGGATTCTCATGCAAAACACCATGATCACGCTGGGGGTCGCGGCACTCGTGGGTGCTGCGGCTGGAGCTGACGCCGCCATCTGGGGCATGTACAAGGACGCGGCGCACGAGGGATTCCGATGGCCTCGCTTTGCCCGAAGCATTGCTATCGCTTCGGCGGCGGCGATCGTGGTACAGCACGTGCTCGACCTCGAACTGCCGGGGGCCGGCGCCATGCTGGTGTTGTTTGGGCTTGCGTATGCGGCGGAACGCGCCGTCGTCGAAGTGTGGAAGACGTTTGTGCGGGCGGAAGATCAATCGAAGTATGCCATTCCCATGCAGTTCGCGATCGGCCTGAAATTCTTTCGCAGTCCGTCGCTCACGACCGCGGCTGCGCTTTTGCTGTTTCCGCTCACCTCGAGCGCACTATTGGCGGCCATCGCGGCAGTCGGGTATGAACGCGCGGCGTCCGAGAACTACAGGACATTCTTCTTCCCCCCGCGACCGCGGGGAAAATTTGCCGGCAAGCCGGTTACACACCCCGTCATGCTGCTCAGGCGTCATCGCTTTGTGCCAGCCTACCTTGCGATCCGCGTGGCGCTCGTGTGGTGCGCATTGGGAGCCTGTTCATGATCGCCCAACATTCACCACTGCGAGTATTGTGTCTGGGCTGCGGGGTGGCCGCGCGCATTCACAGTCGCGTGCTACGTCACATGCCGGACGTCGAACTCGCATATGCGAGCCGAACTCCCGAGCGTGCAGCCGAATTCCGCCTGACGTATGGCGGTGTACGGTCGTGGGGCTCGTATGAACAGGGTCTGGCGGACCCCGACGTGCATGTCGTGCTGGTTGCCACGCCGACGGCCACGCATGCGGATCTTACGCTGCGGTCCTTGCGTGCCGGAAAGCATGTCATCGTGGAGAAGCCGGCGTTTCTGACAGCCGCGGACGCCGATGTTGTACGCGATGCTGCGGCCGCAGCCGGTCGACAGGTGTTCGTGGCGGAGAACTATGTCTACAAGCCGATCGCGCGGGAGTTGCGAGTTCTCATCGAGAGCGGAGCACTCGGCGAGGTGCGCTTTGTCTCGCTGAATGCAACGCGATGGCAGCCCGCTCAGGGATGGCGGGCGGAGCCGTCGATGTCTGGTGGTGGCGCGCTGTTCGAAGCCGGTGTGCATTGGATCAGTTTCGCCGCGCGACTCGGTCTCAGTTTGAAGGATGTGCAAGGGTTCCGTGCGGGCGGTACCACTGGCCCCGATCAGAGTTCGTTGACAGTGTTCCAATACACCAACGGCGCAATCGGCACACTCGCGCATTCCTGGGAACTGCGCGCACCGCTCGGCGGCGCACGCAGTTCACGCGTGCAAGGGACGGATGGTTCGGTCACCTTCGAGTCGAACGGGTTCGCCAGCTACACCACGGGCGTTCGGCGTCGGCTGCGGCTTCATCTGCGCGACACTTTCGGGTATCGCGCCATGCATGCTGACTTTCTGGGCGCCATACGGAGTGACGGCGCTCCCTACTACACTCTCGACATGGCCCAGCGCGATCTGGAGTGGCTGGAGCGGGCTCAGGCCGGCGTGGAGTGAGTTGCAAATGCGGGGATTGTCCGGCGCGATCTCGCCGACCCATGCTCAGTCGGGCGTGCTTTCACTCGGCTGCGCGTGCAAGTGATGCCAGTATTGCTCGCGCAATCGTGATTTCAACACCTTGCCGGTTGCGGTCAGCGGCAGCTCGCGAACAAACACGACGTCGTCCGGCAACCACCACTTGGCCATGCGCGGCGCGAGAAACGCCAAGATCGCGTCGCGCGTTGGCGCTTGCCCTTCGCTTGGCACGATCACCAGCACCGGCCGTTCATCCCATTTCGGATGGTACGCGGCAATCGCCGCTGCCAGCGCCACCTGCGGATGCGACATGGCGGCGTTCTCAACGTCAATGGAACTGATCCACTCGCCGCCGGACTTGATGACGTCTTTGGTACGATCGGTGATCTTCATGAAGCCGTAGGCATCCCAGGTGGCCACATCGCCCGTAGGAAACCATCCGTTCGCGTCGAGCACGGGTCCGCCTTCGGCCTTGAAGTAACCAGAGGCGACGAAGGGGCCTCGCACCCACAGGGGACCAAACGTTTCGCCGTCCTTCGGTGCCACTGTTCCGTCCGACGTGCGTACTTCGATCTCCACGCCATGGCCAACCCGCCCCTGCTTGAGCAATTGCGCCGTGCGTTCGGGTGCAGGTAGCTGGCGTACTGCCGCGGTTTCGGTGCTGACCGTGCCGAGTGGGCTGGTTTCGGTCATTCCCCAGGCGTGAATCGCCGTGACGCCATGGCGCTCGTGTAACGCGGCGCGAATCGCCGGTGGCAAGGCCGTACCCGCTACCACGCAGCGGTTGAGTGCTGGGAGGTCGGCACCGGTCTCCTGCAAGTGCGAAAGCATCATGGTCCAGATGGTCGGTACGCCCACCGCGAACGTGACGGCTTCGGTCGACATGAGTTCGAACAGACTCGCGGCGTCCATGCGATTGCCCGGCAACACCATCTTGGCGCCCACCATGGGACAGCAGTATGGCAACGACCACGCGTTGGCATGGAACATGGGCGCGATCGGCATCACCGTTTCATGGCTCGACAGGGCCATCGAGTCCGGCTGCACCACGGACAACGCGTGCAACAGTGTTGAACGATGGCTGTACAACACGCCCTTGGGATGCCCCGTGGTGCCGGACGTGTAGCACAACGAGGAGGCCAGTCGCTCGTCGAACGTGGGCCACTGATACTGCTCGCCTTCACCGCCAATCCAATCCTCATATGCGACCAATGACAATCGCGCCGAGATTGGCAACTGCGATCGGTCGCACAACACGACGAACTGCTCGACACCATCGATCTCGTCGGCGATGCCTTCGACAATCGGCAAGAGGTCTGCGTCGAACATCACGACCCGATCCTCGGCGTGGCGAATGATGTACGCGATCTGTTCGCGAAACAGGCGCGGATTCACCGTGTGCAGGATCGCGCCCATGCCCGAGACGCCGTAAA
>JANOKE010000550.1:0-4023 GCA_031419135.1 Gemmatimonadaceae bacterium | reverse complement strand
CCTGCTGCGGCCCGCGCTGGCCGCACTGGCGGCTTGTACTCCCCCCGTCGACAAACCCGCGCCGGCTGGTGCCGTCATATCCGAAGCGGTTCCGGCTGAGGGCGTTGCGGCCATCGACACCGCCACGCTCATGCGACACATTCGCGTGCTGGCGCACGATTCGCTGATGGGCCGCCTGCCTGGCTCCGCCGGCGAAGACAAGTCGGTGACGTACATCGAGTCGGAGTTCAAGGCCATTGGACTCGAGGCAGGCAACACCGATGGCACGTACATCCAGAACGTGCCGCTCGTTGGCATCACGGTGAACGGTGCACCGTCGCTGACATTCACCAAAGGCTCGGCGCGCATGTCACTCAAGTGGCGGGATGACTTCGTCGCGTGGACCAAGCACGTGTCGCCATCGGCGGCGCTGAATAATTCCGCACTGGTGTTTGTTGGCTACGGCACCGAAGCCACGGAGTTTTCCTGGAACGACTTCAAGGGTGTTGACGTGACCGGCAAGACTCTGGTGATGCTGGTGAACGATCCGCCGCTGGCCGATACCACACAGTTTGGCGGAAAGCGCATGACGTACTACGGCCGATGGACCTACAAGTACGAGCAGGGGATGAAGCACAAAGCCGCCGGCGTACTGATTGTGCACGAAACGGCGGGAGCGGGCTATCCGTTCACGGTGGTGCAGGGCAAGGCGTCCGAACAGTTCGATCTCGTCACGCCGGACAAGAACATGGGTCGCTGCGCCGTGGAAGGATGGATCACGGTTGACCAGGCCAAAGCGCTGTTTGCCATGGCGGGACAGAACTTTGACTCACTGAAAGCGAAGGCCGCGACACGCGAGTTTACGCCCGTGCCACTCGGCGTTTCAGCGTCGGTGACGTTGGCGAACACCCTGCGCACGATTGATTCGCGCAACGTGGTGGCCAGACTCGAAGGCAGCGATCCCGCGCTCAAGAATGAATACGTGATCTACACGGCACACTGGGATCACTTCGGTATCGGGACTACGGTCAACGGCGATTCCATTTACAACGGCGCGTATGACAACGCGAGCGGCGTGGCGGGTTTGCTCAATCTCGCCAAGGCGTTCCACGCGATGAAAACGCCGCCCAAGCGCTCGATTCTGTTTCTCGCGGTCACCGCTGAGGAGCAAGGCTTGCTTGGCTCGCAGTACTATGGCGTCACCCCGCTGTATCCCTTGGCGAAAACGCTCGCCAACATCAACATGGATGAGATCAACGTGGCCGGTCGTACCTCCGATCTCACCGTAGTCGGGCTCGGTGCTTCGGAGCTCGATGACTACGCGGCCGTCGCAGCAAAGGAGCAAGGGCGTACATTGCGCCCGGACCCGGAGCCGGAGAAAGGCGGATACTATCGCTCCGATCACTTCAACTTCGCGCGCGTTGGTGTGCCGGCGTTTAACCCCGGTGAAGGTATCGAGTACGTTGGCAAACCCGCCGATTTTGGTATCAAGCGGCGAGACCACTACACCACCAACGACTATCACAAGCCGTCTGACGAGATCAAGCCGGATTGGGAGTTGAGCGGCGCTGTTCAGGATCTCGCGTTGTACATGACCATCGGGTATCGAATCGCGAACGCGACCAGATTCCCGGAGTGGCGCGTGGGCAACGAGTTCCGTGCCATCCGTGAGGCTCAGTTCGGGAAACAGGCGTTGCGTCCATGATGATGAACCCTACGAGTCTTTTTGTGCTCGCCGCCGTAGCGATGTATGGGGTGGTGTTCGCGCTGCTGCTGCGCCAATGCCGCAAGCCTTCGCGTGTGCTTGGCCGCCTGTTCCTGTCGTTGATGAATCGCATGCATGCCGGTGTGACCGCGTGGGGTCTGTCGCACGTCCCAATCGCGCCCGGCGTCGCCGTGCTCGATGTCGGCTGCGGCGGCGGACACACCCTCGCAACGTTTGCGAATACCGCGCCCGACGTTGCTGTGTTCGGCATTGACTACTCCGCAGAGAGCGTGGCGACGGCGCGACGAATCAATGCCTCGTCCATCATGCAGGGTCGGGTCACGGTTGAACAGGCGTGCGTCTCGCAACTTCCGTTTGCCGCAGCGACGTTCGACCTCGTCACCGCAGTTGAAACGCATTACTACTGGCCGAATCTGTCATCCGACGTGCAGGAGATCTGGCGCGTCCTGCGGCCAGGTGGTCGCGTAGCCCTGATCGCGGCCACGTATCGCGGTCGCGATTTCGACTTCCCGTTTCGCCTGTCGATGGCGCTGGTCCGGGGGCAGTACCTCACGGCGGGTGCGCATCGCGCGCTGCTGGCAACGAACGGGTTCGTGGACGTTAAGGTGCACACCGAGCCGTCCAAGGGCTGGCTCTGTGCGGTGGGCAGCCGGCCGGCATAGCCTGCGCCAGAGAGGCGCCGACCGCTGTTCGCACACGGCCGACTACCAGCGAAAGAGTCGCGTGGCCTTTACGACAATCGAGCGATTGTCGACTGCCGGGAATCCCGCTCCCGACGTGGTCCGTCCGTCACTGTACACGATGAACAATTCGCTGCCGGGCTTGTACTCCCAACGAACACGCACGTTGGTTCCCATGGACTGCGTGCGCGACTGATACTGCACCAGCGCGGCAGCGAACATGCGCGGACTTACGGTATACGTAAAGCGCGTACCGAGCAGATTGGTTTCGCCGCTGCCAAATGGGCCGTCGATGTGATTGTACGACACGGTCGGCTCGGCGATGAATTGGGGCGCGATGTCCACGCGTCCGCGCCACGTCACCTCGGTAAGCGTTCCGTTGTAAAAACGGCCGCGCGCGAGTATCACGGCACCGCTGACCGGTCGCTGCGTGCCCAGCGTGTACGTCGCTCGCGCCTGACCGTACCGATAACTGCCCACGGGGATGGTCACCCCGCGCGCGACGGAAAATGGCACCTCCAGGCGCTCGAATGCCTGCAACAGCTCGCCATTGAAAATGTCGCCGTTGGACAGTTCCGTAATGAACGCACCCTTGAACTCCTGGGTTTGCAGGCGTCCAGTTGGCGAGGTGATGTAGTCGGCGCTGCCCTGGTAGGTGAATCGACGCACGGCCTTGAGGTGCTGCGGGCGCGGACTCACCCGGGCGAGCACTAACGAGCGGCGAAACGCCGAGCGGCGCAGGAAGCCGACTTCCGGATTGAATCCGTTGCCAACGAAGAGGTGTTCAAGCACCAATCCATACTTATCGCCGTTCAAGTCGAACTTCCCGCGGTAGCTCGACTGGTCGCCCGTTCGTCTGTCAGTGTGGCTCTTCGCCGCAAAGCCGGTGATCGCCAGATCGTCACGCAGATTGAACTGTGCGTCAATACCGCCCACCAGGTTGCTCGTGTCACTCGTTGGATTGCGACCCGTAGCCACGAGCCCAATGCGACTGCGGCGCCCTACATCGCGATTCACGCGGAGCACGGAGAAATCGCTCGACGGCGCGTTTACGGACGGAACCGCTTCGGTTTTCATGTTCAACGCGCCGATCTGCCAACCGCCTGCCCGGCCCAGTACGCGCGCGCCCGCGATGATGGGCGCTATGGTGCCGCCAACCAGACCGATGCGCCGACTGTAGAACAGGATAGGCGACAGGTCGGTCGTATTGCCAACGCCACTCGAAGTGAAACCGCCGCCACCGCTTGCACCGCCGCCACCACCGCCGCCGCCGCCCACGCCACCGAACGCAAATGCGTCCTGTCCTTCGAGAAAAAACTCGCGCTTTTCGGCGTTGGTCAGTGAGAAGCGGGTGAGATTCACCTGCGCATCGTCGTCTTCGACCTGTGCGAAGTCCGTGTGGTAGCTGATGTCAGCCACCACCTGCGGCGTGATGCCCCACTTGACGTCGCCCCCGATATTGCCGTTGCGCTTGTTGGTGATCACCGGCGCCACAGCGCGATTGGTCAACATGGAGCCAAGCGCGTACGGCTTGACGTCAACGTTCAGCCCGCGACCAGGAGCAACGATGCCCAGCAAGGTGGCGGCGTTGGATACCTTGTTGAGTCCGCGACGTCCCCACGAGCGCGGCACCGCACT